>JAGNPA010000339.1 GCA_017989885.1 Aquabacterium sp. | reverse complement strand
CGCGGTCGATAACATCGACCCTTTGAGTCCGGCGTTCAGCCAGGGAGGCGTATGCGTGTTCTGCCAGTGGTCTTGCTCGTGTTGCTGGTGGCGGCCGGTCTGGGGCTGCAGCAGCACCTGACGCGGCAGATCGACCTGGAAGGGCCGCATGTCCTGGCGGCCGCCTCCGATGGCGGCTTCTACCTGGCCACGGGCACGCGCCTGTACCGCCTGGACGAGCGCGAGCGGGTCGAGGCCCGCTACGAGGCCGCACAACTGGGAGTGGGGCGCTTCGACTCCCTGTTGGCGGGTACCCAGGGTCGCCTGTGGGTGTACGACAGTGAGGCCCGGCGCGTGTTGGTCTGCGACCTGCCGGTGCCGTGCACGCCTTTCGATGCCGGGCAGACGGCGTTCAGCGCCAATGCCATCCTCGCCGAAAGGCCGGCGGGGCAGGGGCTGCTGCTCAGTGACAACCGCCATCACCGCCTGCAAGCGTTGGACGCCCAGGGCCAGGTGCAATCTCACCCCTTGCAGACTGGCTGGCGCTTTCCCAACCAGATCAGCGCTTGGCAGGGCGACTGGCTGCTGGCCGACACCGACCGGCGGCAGCTGATCAAGGTGGTGGCCGATGTCCAGGGGCGACCTGTGCGACGTGAGCTGTTTCTGCAGGCTGAAGGCCGGCCCTATCGTTTCGTGGTGCGCCCGGACGGCATCTGGACGGTGGAGGCCGGGCTCTCGCTCAACGACGGGCAGCTGTACCGATACCGTGACGGGCGGCGTGAGGCGGTGCCCACGGGGGCGAGCGATGTGGGGGCGCTGATCGAGGTGGGTGGCAAGCTGGTGCTGGCAAGCCGCCAGGACTGGCGTGTGCGCGTGAGCGACGATGCCGCAGGCCACTGGCGTGAGCCGGCCGATGCCGCGTTGGCTCAGGCCTTCGCGGCACAAAGGGAGCGCAATGCCACCTTGACCCGCTGGTCGCGCGTGCTGCCGGTGGGCATGGGCGTGATGGCACTGGGGCTGCTGGGGTGGGCCTGGCACCGCGAGCGCCGCGCCGGGCGGCCGGTGCTGGCCGAGCCGCTGGCGTGGTCGGCGGGCACCGCCGCCTTGCCGCTCGCCGAGGGTGCACGCCTGCAGCCGCGACCGCAGGCGAGGCGTGTCCTGCGCTGGGCGGTGGTCGCCTATGGCCTCTTGCCCGTGCCGATTTTCGCCTGGATCGCGTGGCAGGTGCTGCCGCACGCGGCCGATCCGCAGGGCCAGCGCCTGCTGTATCTGGTGGGCGCCCTCGCGCTGCTGTGGCCCGTGGGCCTGTCCCTGGCCTGGCGCTGGGGCCTGGCACGCCGCTGGGCCAGTCTGGCGATCGCGCAGGAAGAGCGCCTGCTCTTGCTCACCTGGTGGGATGGCCAGACCCGGGCCGCGCCGTATGAGCTGGTCTGGCTGGGGCGGCGCACACTCTGGATCGATGGGGTGCGGGTGCCTCTGTGCCTGTGGCCCGGCGTGCCGCTGTGGGAGCGGGCCTGGCTGGTCGAGGCTTTGCAGCACCACGGCCAAGCGGGTCGGGTCTTCGACAGCGAGATGGCCTTGTGGCGTGGGCTGTGGCAGGCCCGGCATGGCCCGGCCTTGCGCTGGCTGGGTTTGCAGGCCATGGTTTGGGGTGGCCTGCTGGCTTTCCTGGTCAGTCGGGCGTGGTCCTAGTCCTCTGGCTCGGCTGAGGGGGCTCGGGTCTGTGCGTTCGAGCGGGGCTCAGTCTGCCTGCACGCAGCGATTTCGCCCGGCATTCTTGGCCACATACAGCGCCCGGTCGGCGCGTTGCAGCAGCACGTCCACGTCTTCGGGGGCGGACCACAGCGCATAGCCCGCCGAGAAGCTGACCCGCAGCGCGGGCACGGTTTCGGACACGACGCTGGTGCGCAGGCGGGCCTGCAGTCGCTCCAGGGCCTGCAGGACTTTGCTGGCCTCGTGCGTGTCCGGCAGGATGATGAGGAACTCTTCGCCGCCCCAGCGGGCGATCAGGTCGGTGTCGCGCAGCACTTCGCGCGCGGCCTGGGCAAAGGCCACCAGCACCTCGTCGCCCACCTGGTGGCCGTGCCGGTCATTGATCTGCTTGAAGTGGTCCAGGTCCATCAGCACCACGCCAAAGGTGCGCCCGGTAAGCTGGGCACGCTGGTGCTCGCGCTCCAGGCGTTCTTGCCCATAGAGGCGGCTGAGCAGGCCGGTGAGGCCATCGTGTCGGGTCACGCGCTCCAGGGCCAGTTGTGCGGCCGCCAGCTCGCGCCGCTCGGTGAGCACGCGCTCGCGCAGACGGGCAAACTTGAGCGACTGCAGCGTGATCAGACCCATGATGAACGAGGCCGCCAGCAGCTTGACGGTCTGCGCGGTCGGGTTGAACTGGGGCAAGGGGATCACGAAACTGCTGGCGAGCATGGCCATGAGCATGGCGATGAGGATCACGCCGGTTTGCAGGGCCGTGCGTGCGCTCAGGCTCATGAAGCCGAACACCAGAGCCAGACCCATGGTCTGGAGCAGGGCGGCGCGCCCGGTGGGCACCGTGGCGTACGCGACGACCGCGATCAGGCAGCCCCACAGGATCTGCACGGACATCAGATCGGGATCGGCAAAGTTCTGCATCCGGCCGCTGCGCACCAGAGGGTAGAACAGCAGGATGCCCGGCACCATCAGCACCATGAAGACCCGGCCAAGCTCGGGGCTGACGCGCTGCTGGGGCATGGCGAACAAGACCAGTGCCAGGAGCCACACCACATAGACCAGACTGCCGAGCAGGGTCAGCAAGGAGCGGTTGCGCAGCCGGGGCTCGGTGCCCAGCAGCAGGTCGGACCAGGATGGCGTGCTGGCACTCATGTGCGATCGGCCAGCACCGTGCGGGCACGGCCTTGGGCTTTGGCTTTGTAGAGGGCGCGGTCGGCCCGCTCCAGATCACGGTGCAGGGGCACACGCCCGCCCGGCTCGCACAGCCCCGCTGAAAAGCTCACCGACAGCCCCTCGCCCTGGGTCGACCAGTCGTGGTTG
>JAGNPA010000338.1 GCA_017989885.1 Aquabacterium sp. | reverse complement strand
GTGGGCGCGGGCGCTGTCGAGGTCGTGCACGCTGCGGTCGACCAGGTTGCGGGCGTCGGCCAGCTGCTGGGTCATCTCGGCAAAGGCGCGGGTCAGGCCCCCGAGTTCGTCTTTCGAGGCAAAAATGGCTTTGGGGCGCAGGTCGCCCCGCGCCACCTCGTCCACGCCCTCGGCCAGCAGCAGCAGCGGGTGGGCCAGTTGCTGCCCCAGGGTGGCCGCCAGCAGGAAGGCGCCGAACACCGCCAGGATCAGGGCCAGCGTCAGCGTGCCGATGTACATGCGCCGCAGGCCTTCGCGGCCCAGGGCACGTTGCTGATACTCGCTGTAGGCCGCCTGCACGTTGAGCGCATTGCGCACGATCTCGGGGGCCAGCTGTTGCGTGACCATCAGGTAGTGGCCGCGCGCCTGCAGGCGAAAGCTGCGGTCGGGCATCCAGGCCAGCGCGACCAGGCGCGCCGAGGACGGGGCGGTCGCGTCATCGAGGTCTTCCACCTGGGCCATGACCCCTTTCTGGCGGGCGTCCTGTCGCCAGGAGGTGGGCACGCGATCGGTCAACAGGGGGACGTCGCCCGATCCGCCGGCGCTCCATTCCACCTGGCCGGCCTCGCTGACCAGGCTGACGGTTTGCGCGCCCAGCTGCTCGCGCAGACGCTCCAGCTCCAGCAGGCCGGGCAGGGCGTCCGGGCTGCTGCCCAGTCGGTCGGCGGCCACCTGGGTCTTCTTGGCCAGATCCTGCGTGAGGCTGTCCAGGGTGTTGCGTCCCAGGTTCAGACCGGCCTCCAGCGCGCCTTCCACCCGCACGTCGAACCAGGTCTCGATGCTGCGCGAGACGAACTGGTAGGACACGGTGTAGATCAGCACGCCGGGCAGCAGGCCCACCAGGCCGAAGATGCCGGCCAGTTTCAGCAGCAGTCGGCTGCCGAAGCGACGTTGGCGCAGGCGCAAGGCCAGTCGCCCGAGGGCGATGAGGATGACCACGCCCAGCAGCGCGGCCGTGGCCACATTGCCCCACAGCAGCCAGTTGAAATAGGGCTCGAGCTGGTCGCTGTTTTGCGTGGCCAGCACCAGCAGAAAGGTCAGCACCAGGCCACCGCCCAGCATGGCCACGCTGGCGATGATCCAGGTCCAGCGTTGGTTCAGTTTGAGGGAGGCCATGGCGGGCGGGGCTCAGCGTGTGGAGGACACGCCCACCCGCCGCTCGATCTGCAGGGCCCAGTCGTCCAGGCCGCCCAGCCCGATTTGCAGGGGGCGGGGCAACTCGCTGGCGTCCAGTTGGAAGCCGAAGTCCACATAGCAGTCCGCCGGATCGACGTCGCCCAGCTTGTCGGCGATCAACCACTGGCTGCCTTGGCGCAGCACCTCCAGGGCTTCACTCATCCGGCTGTAGGGGCGGCTGAAGCCATCAAAGTTCAGACGCCACTGGCGGGTCAGGGGCTGGTAGGCCAGGCGCCAGCGGCGGGTGGCGGAGGCGATGCGTCGGTCGGTCCAGTACCAGCGCTTTTCGAACACCTCGGCGCGGGCCACGAACACCACGGCGATGCCCTTGGAGAGCATCTGCTCGACGTCGCGGTGCAGGTCAAAGCGCACCTCGTAGCTCAGGGTCAGACCCTCGTCGCTGTACTGGGCCAGCAGGCGTGCCAGCTCGGCGCCGCTGTTGGCCCACGCGGCCCAGGCTGCGCTCCCCGTGGTTGCCAGGGCAGCAGTCCACAGGGCAGAGGTGCTGCGGAGCAGCAGGTCTCGGCGGCGCATCAAAGGCATCAGGAACCCGTCGGGGCCTTGGTCAGGAGAGCGTAGAAGAAGCCATCCCCCCGGTCTTGGCCAGTGGGGTCCAGGTATTCGACCACAGGCAGCAGGTGACCGGGGGCCGGGAGCGCCTGGGCGTCGTGGGTGCGTTGCAAAAACGCGTCGATGCGGTCCTGACCTTCCGTCTTGAAGACCGAGCAGGTGCAGTACAGCAGGTGGCCGCCCGGTTTGAGCAGGGGCCACAGGGCGTTGAGGATGGCGTCCTGGGTGCGGGCGAGGGCGGCGATGTCCGTGTCGCGACGCAGCCAGCGCACATCGGGGTGGCGGCGCACGATGCCCGAGGCGCTGCAGGGCGCGTCCAGCAAGATCGCGTCAAAGGGCTGGCCGTCCCACCATCGGTTCGGCTGGCTGGCGTCGGCCGCCACCGTGCGGGCCTGCAGGCCTTGGCGCTGCAAGGTCTCGGTGACGCGCACCAGGCGCTCGGGGTCGGCGTCCAGCGCGGTGACGTCCAGGTCGGCCAACTCCAGCAGGTGGGCGGTCTTGCCTCCCGGCGCCGCGCAGGCGTCGAGCACGCGGGCCCCGGCAGGCAGCTTGCGGCCGCCGGCGTACACGAGCAGCGGGGCGGCGATCTGCGCGGCGGCATCCTGCACCGATACGTCACCCTGGTCGAAACCGGGCAGGCGCTGCACGGGCACGCCGTGGGGCAGCACGATGGGCTGGGGTTGGTCCGGCGCGTCGGCCAGCACCGGGGCGTCGTCAGGCAACAGACCGGCCTCGATCAGGCGGGCGCGGTAGGCGGCCGTGCTGCCGTGGCGCAGGTTGGCGCGCAGCGTCATGGGCGGCTGCTCCTGGTTGGCCATCAGAATGGCCTGCCAGTGCTCGGGCCAGTCTTTCTGCAGGCGCTTGATCCACCAGGCGGGGTGGTTGAAGTGGGCCACCGGGTCGTCTTCGAGTTCGGCCAGCAACGCGGCCTCTTCGCGCAGAAAGCGGCGCAGCACGGCGTTGACCAGCCCGCTGGCGGGTTTGGCGCGCCGCTTGGCGGCCTCCACGGCCTGGTCGACCAGGGTGTGGGCGTTGTACTCGGTGCCGCAAGCCAGGGACAGGGCCGACAGCAGCAAGGCATCAACCCAGGGCTGGGGGGCTTTGGGGACGAGGCGGGTGCGCAAGGCCTGGGCGGTGCCCAGGCGGCGCATCACCGCGAAGGACAGCGCCTGCACACCGGGGCGCTCGGTCGCCTTGCGGTCGGCCAAGGCGTCGGTCATGGAC
>JAGNPA010000337.1 GCA_017989885.1 Aquabacterium sp. | reverse complement strand
GTTCACGCCCATGTCGATGATCTCGCCCTCGCGGCTGATGCCCTCACCGAACAGGATGTCGAACTCGGCCGTCTTGAAGGGCGGGCTCACCTTGTTCTTGACCACCTTGACCTTGGTCTCGTTGCCGATGGCTTCGTCGCCCTTCTTGATGGTGCCGGTGCGACGGATATCGAGGCGCACCGAGGCGTAGAACTTCAGCGCATTGCCGCCGGTCGTCGTTTCGGGCGAGCCGAACATCACGCCAATCTTCATGCGGATCTGGTTGATGAAGATGACCATGCAGTTGGTCTTCTTGATCGTGGCGGTGAGCTTGCGCAGCGCCTGGCTCATCAGACGGGCTTGCAGGCCGGGCAGCGCGTCGCCCATTTCGCCTTCGATTTCAGCCTTGGGTGTGAGCGCGGCCACCGAGTCCACGATGATCAGGTCCACGGCGCCCGAGCGCACCAGGCTGTCCACGATTTCGAGGGCCTGCTCACCCGTGTCGGGCTGGCTGATCAGCAGGTCGGACAGCTGCACGCCCAGCTTCTGGGCGTATTGCACGTCGAGGGCGTGCTCGGCATCGACAAACGCGCAGGTGCCGCCTTGCTTTTGCATCTCGGCCACCACCTGCAGCGTGAGCGTGGTCTTGCCCGAGCTTTCCGGGCCGTAGATTTCAACCACCCGGCCGCGCGGCAGGCCGCCCACGCCCAGGGCGATATCGAGGCCCAGAGAACCAGTGGAGACCACCTGGATGTCCTCGATCACCTCGCCTTCACCCAGGCGCATGATCGTGCCCTTGCCAAATTGCTTCTCGATCTGGGCCAGCGCGGCGGCCAGGGCCTTGGCCTTTTCGGTGTTCACGGGCAATGCGGGGTTGGTGCCTTTGACTGCGACGTCCATGAGAAACTCCTTGAAAAACAACAGGTTGGATGCTTGCATCGCTCTGCGGTTAATCACAGGCTGGATGCTTGAACAGTAGTTTATGCGAGCAATGAAATCCAGATAAAGCGATTTTTAGTCAGTTTGCCTGACAATATCGCATGGCCGATTTTTCCCTTGCCACCGTCTCCGCCACGCCCGCCCCGGGAGCGGATGACCGCTGGCGCCAAACCCACCTGGGCCGCCTGATGGGCAGCGCCCTGCGCCGCTTCGACGCGCGGGTACTGCAGCTCATGGCGCGCAATGTGGAGGTGCCGCTGGCGCTGTCCAACCTGGCGGCGCGCGACCAGGTGACGGCCGCCCATGTGCACATCACCCGCCACCTGGCCTTGCAGGGCGACCGGTTGACCGACCTGGCCCAGCGCGCGGGCATGACCAAGCAGGCCATGGCCCACCTGGTGGACCAGTGCGAGGCCTGGGGGCTGGTCACACGGCAGGCAGACCCGCTGGATGCGCGGGCGCGCCGCGTGTGCTTCACGCCCACCGGCCTGGCGTGGCTGCAAGCGTTCCAGGATGCAGTGGCGCAGGCCGAGGCGGAGTTCCGCGCCGAGGTGGGCCAAGACGTGGCCACCGTGGTGGCGATCGGGCTGGAGGCTTATGCAGGCGGGTCATAGGGATCCTCTGCACGGACGGAGCAGCAAGTGGGCGCTGCGGATCGGGATGGGCTGCAAGATGCAAAATGCCGCAGACCGCCCGAGCCCGCAAATGCCCGCTGCGCGCTGATTCGTGCACAGGGTCCCAGCCCTGATCCAGCTGCGGGCACCGCACAAGGGAATGCTCCATGGACGGACACCCGCGGATTGCGCACACTGGCCCCTGCCGACTGCGTTACCCTCGAAACCATGTCCTCAGAAGTCACCTATCTGCCCGGCAGCACCCCGCTGGTGCTCGACTCTCCCCACAGCGGCACCCAATACCCCGACGACTTTGGCTCCGCCCTCGACCTGGCCACGCTGCGCCGGGCAGAAGACACGCACGTCGAGAAGATCTACGCCTTTGCCCCCGCGCTCGGCGTGGCCTGGGTCGAGGCCCATTTCCCCCGCATCTACCTGGACGCCAACCGCGATACGACCGAGCTGGACACCAGCCTGCTCGATGGCGACTGGCCCGACCCCATCTCCACCGACCCCAAGGTGCTCAGCAAGGTGCGCCTGGGCAAGGGGCTGATCTGGAAGTTCACCGACCAGGGCGAGCCCATCTACCAGCGCCAGCTCACCGTGGCCGAGGTGCGCGCGCGCATCGACCGCTGCTGGCGCCCGTACCACGCCGCCGTGGCGCAGGCCATTGACGCAGCCCATGCACGGCATGGCTACAGCATCCACCTCAACTGCCACTCCATGCCCGCCGTGGCCGGGCGCTTTGCCACCGAGTTTCCGGGGCTGGAGCATGCCGACTTTGTGGTGGGCGACCGGGACGGCACCACCGCCAGCCCGGCGCTGTCGGCGCTGATCTGCGAGCACCTGCGCGCGTGCGGCTACAGCGTCAAATACAACCACCCCTACAAGGGCGTGGAGCTGGTGCGCCGCTACGGCAACCCCGCGCAGCACCGCCACAGCATCCAGGTCGAGATCAACCGCAAACTCTACATGGACGAGACCACGCTCGCCCAGCACCCCGAAGGCATGGCCCGCCTGCAGGCCGACCTGCAAGCCCTGGTACACAAGTTGCTGGCGCACGACCCGCGTTGACCGTCCAAAGGGCCTGAGCGCTGCACGCGCCACCGGCGCCGTTTTCTCGGCGCAGCGGAGCGCGGCGCCGCCTAAAATCGGCGCACAGGCGCGGCGCCAGACCGCAGCCCCCCCCACCAGGAGACACCCGCATGCGCATCCTCATTGCCGAAGACGACCAGGTGCTGGCCGATGGCCTGCTGCGCACGCTGCGTGCCTCGGGCGCCGTGGTGGACCATGTCGCCAGCGGCAGCGAGGCCGACGCGGCGCTCCTGACCAACAACGAATTCGACCTGCTCATCCTGGACCTGGGCCTGCCCAAGATGCATGGGCTGGAGGTGCTCAAGAAGCTGCGCGGCCGGGGCTCCGCCCTGCCGGTGCTCATCCTCACCGCCGCCGACAGCGTGGACGAGCGCGTGAAGGGCTTGGAC
>JAGNPA010000049.1 GCA_017989885.1 Aquabacterium sp. | reverse complement strand
GTGGCCGAGATGCGCAAGTTCATGGACGAGTTGTACAACCAGTCGGGCGGCAAGCCGGTCGATCTGGACAGCCTGAGCGACGACGAAGTCATCGAGATGGCCGGCAACCTGTCCAAGGGTGTCACCTTCGCCACCCCGGTGTTCGACGGTGCCAAGGACTCGGAAATCCGTGCCATGTTGCAGCTGGCGTACCCCGCCGACATCGCCAAGGCCAAGGGCCTGACGCCGACGCGTACGCAAGCGACCTTGTACGACGGCCGCACCGGCGACGCCTTCGAGCGTCCGGTGACCGTGGGTTACATGCACTTCCTGAAGCTGCACCACTTGGTCGACGACAAGATGCACGCCCGCTCCACCGGTCCGTACTCCCTGGTCACGCAGCAGCCGCTGGGTGGTAAGGCGCAGTTCGGTGGTCAGCGCTTCGGTGAAATGGAAGTGTGGGCCCTGGAAGCGTACGGCGCCTCCTACGTGCTGCAGGAAATGCTCACGGTCAAGTCCGATGACGTCAACGGCCGGACCAAGGTTTACGAGAGCATCGTCAAGGGCGAGCACTCGATCGAAGCCGGCATGCCGGAGTCGTTCAATGTGTTGGTCAAGGAAATCCGGTCCCTGGGTATTGACATCGAGTTGGAACGGAACTGATCCGAGGGTCCCATGCCACGCCATGCTGCGTTGATCGGTCGGTTGCATAGCGCTGCTATGCGGCCCTCCCTCTCGCCTTGCCTGGCCTGACATGGATCCCCTCGGATTGGAGCTTCGTACCCGATTCCAACTTTGAGCACTGAATTTAGGAGAAAGCCATGAAAGGCTTGCTGGACCTCTTTAAGCAATTCACCCCTGATGAGCATTTCGATGCCATCAAGATCGGCCTGGCCTCGCCCGAGAAGATTCGGTCGTGGTCTTTCGGCGAAGTGAAGAAGCCTGAAACCATCAACTACCGCACGTTCAAGCCTGAGCGTGACGGTCTGTTCTGCGCCAAGATCTTTGGCCCGATCAAGGACTACGAGTGCCTGTGCGGCAAGTACAAGCGCCTGAAGCACCGCGGCGTGATCTGCGAGAAGTGCGGCGTTGAAGTCACGCAGACCAAGGTTCGCCGTGACCGCATGGGTCACATCGAACTGGCCGCACCGTGCGCCCACATCTGGTTCCTGAAGTCGCTGCCGTCGCGTCTGGGCCTGGTGCTGGACATGACGCTGCGCGACATCGAGCGCGTGCTGTACTTTGAAGCGTACGTGGTGGTGGACTCGGGCATGACCCCGCTGAAGAAATTCAGCATCATGTCCGAAGACGACTACGACGCCAAGCGCGCCGAGTACGGTGATGAGTTCGAAGCCCTGATGGGCGCCGAAGGCATCCAGAAGTTGCTGGCCGAGATGGATCTCGACGTCGAGATCGACCGTCTGCGCAACGACATGACCGGCTCCGAGCTGAAGGTCAAGAAGAACTCCAAGCGCCTGAAGGTCATGGAAGCCTTCAAGAAGTCGGGCATCAAGCCCAACTGGATGGTGCTGGAAGTGCTGCCCGTGCTGCCGCCGGACCTGCGTCCGCTGGTGCCGCTGGACGGCGGTCGTTTCGCGACCTCTGACCTGAACGATCTGTATCGTCGCGTCATCAACCGCAACAACCGTCTGGCGCGTCTGCTGGAATTGAAGGCTCCTGAAATCATCGTGCGCAACGAAAAGCGCATGCTGCAAGAGTCCGTCGATTCGCTGCTGGACAACGGCCGTCGTGGCAAGGCCATGACCGGTGCGAACAAGCGTGCCCTGAAGTCGCTGGCCGACATGATCAAGGGCAAGAGCGGTCGCTTCCGTCAGAACTTGCTGGGTAAGCGCGTCGACTATTCCGGTCGTTCCGTGATCACCGTGGGCCCGACCCTCAAGCTGCACCAGTGCGGTCTGCCCAAGCTGATGGCGCTGGAGCTGTTCAAGCCCTTCATCTTCGCGCGCCTGGAAGCCATGGGCATCGCGACCACGATCAAGGCTGCCAAGAAGGAAGTCGAATCCGGCACGCCGGTGGTGTGGGACATCCTGGAAGAGGTCATCAAAGAACACCCGGTCATGCTGAACCGTGCGCCGACGCTGCACCGTTTGGGCATCCAGGCCTTTGAGCCCGTGCTGATCGAAGGCAAGGCCATCCAGCTGCACCCGCTGGTTTGCGCGGCCTTCAACGCCGACTTCGACGGTGACCAGATGGCCGTTCACGTGCCGCTGTCGATCGAAGCGCAGATGGAAGCCCGCACGCTGATGCTGGCCTCCAACAACGTGCTGTTCCCCGCCAACGGCGAGCCCTCCATCGTCCCGTCGCAAGACGTGGTGCTGGGCCTGTACTACGCCACCCGCGAGCGCATCAACGGCAAGGGCGAAGGCATGGTCTTCTCCGATGTCATCGAGTTGCAGCGCGCCCTGGACAACGGCGTGGTGGAAATCACCGCCAAGATCAACGTCCGCCTGACCGAGTACACCAAGAACAAGGAAACGGGCGAGTTCGAGCCCGAGACCAAGCTGGTGGCCACCACGGTGGGCCGTGCCCTGCTGTCCGAGATCCTGCCCAAGGGCCTGCCTTTTGCGAACATCAACAAGGCGCTCAAGAAGAAGGAAATCTCGCGTCTGATCAACACCTCGTTCCGCAAGTGCGGTCTGAAGGAAACCGTGGTGCTGGCTGACAAGCTGCTGCAAAACGGCTTCCGTCTGGCCACGCGCGCCGGCATCTCGATCGCCATCGACGACATGCTGGTGCCCAAGCAGAAGTACGAGCTGATCGAGCACGCCGAGAAGGAAGTCAAGGAGATCGAGCAGCAGTACGTCTCCGGTCTGGTGACCTCGGGCGAGCGCTACAACAAGGTGGTGGACATCTGGGGCAAGACCGGCGACGAAGTCGGCAAGGTCATGATGTCGCAGCTGTCCAAGCAAAAGACCATCGACCGCAACGGTGCGGAAGTCGATCAGGAATCGTTCAACTCGATTTACATGATGGCCGACTCCGGCGCCCGTGGTTCGGCTGCCCAGATCCGCCAGCTGGCCGGTATGCGTGGCCTGATGGCCAAGCCTGACGGCTCCATCATCGAGACCCCCATCACGGCGAACTTCCGTGAAGGTCTGAACGTGTTGCAGTACTTCATCTCCACCCACGGTGCCCGTAAGGGTCTGGCGGACACGGCGTTGAAGACGGCGAACTCGGGTTACCTGACGCGTCGTCTGGTCGACGTGACGCAAGATCTGGTCGTCACGACCGAGGACTGCGGCACCGATCAGGGCATCAACACCCGTGCGTTGGTTGAAGGTGGTGAAGTCATCGAGTCCCTGCGCGACCGCATCCTGGGCCGCGTGCCTGCGACCGACGTGCTGAACCCCGAGACCCAGGAAGTCCTGATCCCCGCCGGCACCATGCTGGACGAGGACGTGCTGGACATCCTGGAAGCCGCTGGCGTCGACGAAGTCAAGGTCCGCACCCCGCTGACCTGCGCCACCCGTTTCGGTCTGTGCGCCAAGTGCTATGGCCGCGACCTGGGCCGTGGCGGTCTGGTGAACACCGGTGAAGCGGTCGGCGTGATCGCCGCCCAGTCCATCGGTGAACCCGGCACGCAGCTGACGATGCGGACGTTCCACATCGGTGGTGCCGCTTCGCGCGCTGCCATCGCCTCGAGCGTGGAAGCCAAGTCGGACGGCATCATCGGCTTCAATGCCACGATGCGTTACGTGACCAATGGCAAGGGCGATCTGGTGGTGATTTCGCGTTCCGGCGAAATCGTCATCTCCGACCAGCACGGCCGTGAGCGTGAGCGTCACAAGGTGCCGTACGGCGCGATCCTGACGATCAAGATCGACCAGACCATCAAGGCGGGCACGATCCTGGCCAACTGGGACCCGCTGACGCGCCCGATCATCACCGAGTTTGCCGGTACTGCCCGCTTCGAGAACGTCGAAGAAGGCGTGACCGTGGCCAAGCAGGTGGACGAAGTGACCGGTCTGTCGACCCTGGTCGTGATCGATCCGAAGCGCCGCGGCGCTGCCAAGATCGTGCGCCCGCAGGTCAAGCTGCTCGACGTCAATGGCCAGGAAGTCAAGATCCCGGGCACTGATCACCCGGTGACCATCGGCTTCCAGGTGGGCTCGCTGATCCAGGTGCGCGACGGTCAAGAGCTGTCGCCTGGCGAAGTGCTGGCCCGTATTCCTATCGAAGGTCAGAAGACCCGCGACATCACCGGCGGTCTGCCGCGTGTGGCCGAGCTGTTCGAAGCCCGGTCGCCCAAGGACAAGGGGTCGCTGGCCGAGATCACCGGTACCGTGTCCTTCGGCAAGGAAACCAAGGGCAAGGTTCGCCTGCAGATCACCAGCCCTGAAGGTCAGGTCTGGGAAGATCTGGTGCCCAAGGAAAAGAACATCCTGGTGCACGAAGGCCAGGTGGTCAACAAGGGCGAGTCCATCGTCGACGGTCCGGCCGATCCGCAGGACATCTTGCGTCTGCTGGGCATCGAAGAGCTGGCGCGCTACATCGTCGACGAAGTGCAGGACGTCTACCGTCTGCAGGGCGTGAAGATCAACGACAAGCACATCCAGGTGATCGTTCGCCAGATGCTGCGTCGCGTGCAGATCACCAATTCCGGTGACACCCACTACATCGTGGGTGAGCAGGTCGAGCGTTCGGAGCTGCTGGACACCAACGATCGCATGCGCGCCGAAGGCAAGCTCATTGCCACGCACGCCGACGTGCTGCTGGGCATCACCAAGGCTTCGCTGTCGACCGACTCCTTCATCTCGGCCGCTTCCTTCCAGGAAACGACCCGCGTGCTGACCGAGGCTGCCATCATGGGCAAGCGCGACGAGCTGCGTGGCCTGAAGGAAAACGTCATCGTGGGTCGCCTGATCCCGGCGGGTACCGGTATGGCCTACCACCAGGCTCGCAAGGCCAAGGAAGAGATGGACGACAGCGAACGTCGTGCCATCGCCATGCAGGAAGCCCAGGAGCGCGCGTCGCTCGAGCTGGCTGCCCTGGATGACGAAGCCGATGCCACCGCTGCCGAGGGCGATGCCGCAGCCGAATAAGCCGCGTCATTGACCTGATGGTCCAAAGCGCCAGCGCCCTCACGGGCCTGGCGCTTTTTTTCATGGCGAACCTGACGGGGTCAGCCTGCGGCAGGGGTCGCCAGTGCCTGAAGGATCGCGACCAGCAGCTGCCAGCAACGCGCCACGGAGGCCACTTCCACCGCCTCGCCCGGCGCGTGGGCGCCACGGATCGTGGGGCCGAAAGAGACGATGTCCATCGCGGGGTACTTCGCCGAGATCAGGCCACATTCCAGTCCGGCATGGATGACCTGGACGTGCGAGGCCTGGCCGAACTCGCGGGCGAAGACCTGCTGGCAGGTGCGCAGCAGGGCCGAGTCCGGGCGGGGCGTCCAGCCGGGGTACTGTCCGGCGCACACAGGCGTGGTGCCCGACAGGCGCCACAGGCTGACGATTTCCTGCGCCAAGGCCTGCGCCAGGCTGTCCCGCAGGGAGCGCACCATGAAGTTGCAGTGGCCGCCCAGCGGCGACAGGTCCACCATGCCCAGGTTGTTGGACGACTCGACCACCCCGGCCACACTCTGGCTCTGGCGCTTGACGCCATGGGGGGCCGCCAGCAAGGTGTCCAGCCAGATGTCCTGTTCGCGCTGCGCCAGCACGCCCGGCGGCACCGCATCGGCCGCTTCGATGTCGCGCGCCTGCAGGCACAGGCCCGGCTCCACGTCCCCCCATTCCTCGCGCAGCAGGGCTTGCCAGTGGGCCAGCTGTGCCTCCAGCGACGGCACCTGATCGGCCGGCAGCGCCACGGTGGCGAAGGCTTCGCGTGGCAGGGCGTTGCGGGCGGTGCCGCCTTGCAGCGTCACGAGGCGCAGGCCACAGCTGGGCGCCAGAGCGTGCAGGACCCGCACCAGCAGCTTGATCGCATTGCCCCGCTCTTCGTGGATGTTGACGCCGGAGTGGCCGCCACGCAGTCCCTGCAAGGCGATGCGCCGATACCGGTAGCCGGCGGGCAGGGCGTCGGCGCTGGCAGCCCGGTCGACGTTGACGTCCAGTCCGCCCGCGCAGCCCAGGTAGAACTCGCCCCACTCCTCGGTGTCCAGGTTGAGCATCAGGCTGCCTTGCAGCACGCCCGGCGCCAGACCTTGCGCGCCGCCCATGCCGGCTTCCTCGTCCACGGTGAACAGCGCCTCGATGGGCCCGTGCACCAGGGTGCGATCCGCCAGCACCGCCAGTGCCAGGGCCACCCCGATGCCGTTGTCGGCACCCAGGGTCGTGCCCTCGGCCCGCAGCCAACCGTCGCGCAGGACCGGGGTGATCGGATCGCGCGAGAAATCATGCGCCACGCCGCTGTTGGCCTGGCAGACCATGTCCAGGTGACCTTGCAGGACCACGCCGGGGCGCCCTTCGCAGCCGGGGCTGGCGGGTTTGCGCACCAGCAGGTTGCCGGCGGCATCCACCTGATGGCTCAGGCCTTGCGCCTGTGCCCATTGCGCCAGGTGCGCACGCAAGGCCGCCTCCTGCTTGGAAGGGCGGGGGATGCGGCACAGGGTGTCAAAGTGGGCCCAGACCGCGGCAGGCTGGAGCGACTCGAAAACAGGGTTCATGGTGGGGCGATCCATCGCGTGAGAGAGGGCCGGCGTGTCACTGCGCGCCGGGGTCGGGGGTCTCCAGCCCCGGATGGGGCCAGCCCAGCAACTCCGCCAACCGGGTCACCACCCACTGCGCCTCCAACGCCGAGACGACGCCATCGGGCGAGCACAGGCCCCGCTCGCAGCGCGCCAACACCTCCTGTTCGTCCACGCCGATCTCGACGTGGATCCCCCGACAGTGTTCGGTGAGGTGCTGTGCCAGGTCTTCGCACAGCTCGTAGCGCTCCCGCAGGGACTGCAGCGGCAGCGTCAGTCGCCCGCGCGCGTCGGCATGCAAGGCAATGAAAGAGGGCGGAATTTCAATTTGGTACACATCGGACATGAGACGGTTGTACCTCATGCCACGCGCGCTGGGCGAGGGCCGGCGACAATCCCCAGGTCCCCTCTTGCCCTTTTGCGCCCCGATCCCTTGTCCGACGCCGCCCTGCCTCGTTTTCGGCCTTGCCTGACCCTGCAGACCCTCAACCGCGGGGACGGCTTGCTGGGCATGGTCGCCAGCGGCCGCTTCGGTCCTCGTGGCGGGCAGCTCACCGTGGCGCGGGTGGACTGGACCTACACGAACGATTGGGGGCTCTATGGGGCCTGCCCAGCGCCCACCTCGGTGCTGGGTGCGCGCAGCCTTGGCCCCATCATGGTCGAAGACGCTCAGGGTCACCTCCAGGCCTTGCCGCGCGACACCGTCGCCGAGTCGGATGCCCTGGACGCGCTGCGTGACACCGGCTTGCGCCCACTGCCCGAGGAGGCTTTGCAGTGGCGCGCGCCGGCCCTGGCCCGCCAGCAGGTGCGCGAGGGCGAGGCCCTCTGGTCCCTGCCCCAGGAGGACGATTTCGCCGATTTCTGGGCCGACACCGTGCCGCAGCTGCAGGCACGGGGCTGGCGCATCGTCGTGCGACCGGGGTTCGCCCACCAGAGCGTGCCGGTGACGGCCTGGCGGCTGGTGGTGCGCGCCGACGATGGCGAAGCCCTGGGGCACGAGCCCGTCGGTGACTGGCAGCCTGCCCCCACCGAGGTGTCCGCCTTGATCGCCCCGCGCCGTGAGGGCTCCTGGCTCTTGAGCCTGGGCGTCGAGATCGAAGGGCAGACCCTGGACCTGGCCCCTTTGATTGCCGACCTGCTGCGCCGCGACAAGCGCTGGCTCGATGCCCACGAGATCGCCGCCATCGCCGACACCGACTTGATCCGCCTGCGCGCACCGGGAGGCCGACGCCTGGATGCGCCTGCTGCACCGCTCAAGGCCATCGTTGGCACCTTGGTCGACCTCCTCACCGATCCCCGTCGCCAAGAGGGCCCGCTGCAGATCAGCGGCTGGGACGTGGTGCGCCTGGATCACCTGCGTGAGCGCCTGGCGATTACCCAGGCGGAGCGCGCGGGCCCGCAAGGGGCCTGGCAGCTGCAAGGCGAGGCCGGCCTGTGGAGCCTGGCCCAGCGCCTGCGCCAGGCGGGCACCCCGCAGGTGGTGCCCGCCCCACGCGGTCTGGCGATCACGCTGCGCCCCTACCAATGCCACGGCCTGGCCTGGTTGCAGTACCTGCGGGCCCAGCACCTGGCGGGCATCCTGGCCGACGACATGGGCCTGGGCAAGACCGCGCAGGCCCTGGCGCACGTGCTGATGGAAAAGGAAGCCGGACGATTGGACCGCCCGGCGCTGGTCGTCGTCCCCACCTCCCTGCTGTTCAACTGGCAGGCCGAGGCGCAGCGCATGACGCCCAGCCTGCGCGTGCTGACCCTGCAGGGCCCCACGCGAGGCCAGAAGCATGTGGCCATGGCCGACCACGACCTGGTACTGATCAGCTACCCCCTGGTGTGGCGGGACATCGAACGGCTGGCGCCGCAGCCCTTTCACCTGCTCATCCTCGACGAGGCGCAGACCGTCAAGAACGCCGCCAGCCGCACTGCCAATGCCGTGCGCCGCCTGCAGGCGCGCCACCGCTTGTGCCTGACCGGCACCCCGCTGGAGAACCACCTGGGCGAGCTCTGGGCCCAGTTCGACTTCCTGATGCCGGGCTACCTGGGCGATCAGCGCAGCTTTGAGCGGCGCTGGCGTGACCCCATCGAGCAGCACGGCGAAACCGTGCGCGCGCAGCTGCTGGCGCAACGCGTGCGCCCCTTCATCCTGCGGCGCCGCAAGGCCGATGTGGCCACCGAACTGCCGCCCCGCATCGACACCGTCCAGCGCCTCACCCTGGAAGGGCGACAGAAAACCCTGTACGAAAGCGTGCGGGTGGCCGCGGACGAACTGGTGCGCCGGGCCCTCAAGCGTGAAGGCTTTGCCGGCAGCCAGATCACCATCCTCGACGCCCTGCTCAAGCTGCGCCAGGTCTGCTGCGACCCCTATCTGCTCACCGGCCATGCCTTGCCCCGTGGCACCGAGCGCGCCAAAATGGCCTGGCTGTGCGACACGCTGCCCGCCCTGGTCGCCGAAGGCCGCCGTATCCTGGTCTTCTCGCAGTTCACACCTTGCTGC
>JAGNPA010000335.1 GCA_017989885.1 Aquabacterium sp. | reverse complement strand
CCACGTAGCTGCGAGCCACGCCGTAGCGCAGCACCAGCAGGCCGCGCAGCTCCTCGCGCATATGGGACTTGCGGCGGTCCGGGCTCATGCCGGTGCGGGATGCAGCGCGGCGGTCGGGCGTGACGCGGCGATCTGGCACAGGCAGGCGCACGGCGTCGATGTGGAGCACCTGTTCCAGTTCGGACTCGTTTTCCAGGTTCACCCCCAGGCTGGTGGCCAGGCGGGCGATGCGGGCGCTGAGTTCGCGCACCGAAGCGCTCATGCGGCGCAACTGGTCCGCGACCGGATCGTCTTCGCCCAGCCCGTCAGTCGGCATAGCGCACCATGACGTATTCACCAGGGGCATCGCACAACACATGCGCCGGGTCCATGGCAGGCGGCGCCACGGGCTTGCCCGAACGTTCCTTGAGCCAGGCGTCCATGGCCTCCCACCAGGAACCCTCACGAACCGGTGCATGGGCCTCCCACTCTTCCGGGCCTGTCCAGCCCTGGCCGTCTTCGGTGGCGGCAATCTGGTAGCTGCGCCGGGCGCGGCCAGGCTCGGAGACGATGCCGGCGTTGTGTCCTCCCGCCGCCAGAACGAAGGTGACATGCGTGTCGGTCTGCAGATGGATCTTGTAGACCGAACGCCAGGGCGAAACATGGTCGCGTGTGGTGCCCACCACCAGCATGGGCGCATGGATATCCATCAGCGCCACTCCCACGCCGCCTACGCGATACTGGCCTGCGGCCAGGGCGTTGTTGAGGAACAGCGAAGACAGGTATTCGGAATGCATGCGCGCGGGCAGGCGCGTGAGGTCGGCGTTCCAGCTCATGAGGTCGAAATCCACCTCGTCCTGGCCCAGCAGGTATCGGCGCGTGTTGCGCGACCAGACCAGATCGCGCGAGTTGAGGAACTGGAACGAGCCCGCCATGGCCTTGCCCGAGAAATAGCCCTTGCGCTCCATGTCCTGGCGCAGCGCCTGAATCTGGTCGTCGTCGATGAAGACGCCCATCTCGCCCGGTTCGCTGAAGTCGGTTTGCGCCGCCAGCAGCGTGACCGAGGCCAGCTCGGGCATGTGGGGCGGGAAGGCGGCGTGTTCGCGCGCCTGGCCCTTGCCCTGCGTTGCGCGGCTCTTGTGTCCCAGGGCTGCGGCCACCATGGCCAGGAAGGTGCCGCCCAGGCAGTAGCCCAGCGCGTGGATGCGCGGCGCCTTCGTGCGCTCCTTGACCGCCGCCATGGCCTCCATCACGCCCAGGCGCAGGTAGTCCTGCATGCCCAGGTCGCGGTCGGAAGCATCGGGGTTGCGCCACGAAACGATGAACACCGTGTAGCCCTGGGCCACCAGATAGCGGACCATGGAATTGGCGGGCGACAGGTCCAGGATGTAGTACTTCATGATGCACGAGGGCACGATGAGCAACGGCTCCGGGTAAACCTTGTCGGTGGTGGGCGCGTACTGGATCAGCTCGATCAGGTGGTTGCGGAACACCACCTTGCCCGGCGTGACGGCCACGTCCTTGCCCACCTCGAAGGTGAGAGGCTCCAGCGTTTGCGGGTCGGCATCGGACCGGGCGCCGTGGTGCTTTTTCAGATCTTCGGTGAAGTGCTGGAACCCGCTCAGCAGGCTCTGCCCGCCGGTCTCGCGCGCCCGTTGCTGCGCCTCGGCATTCGTGAACGGCCAGTTCGAGGGCGACAGCGCATCGAGCGCCTGCCGGGTGAAGAAGTCCACCACATGCTGATGGTGGCGCGTCATGCCATCGACCTGGGCCGCCTCACGCCACCAGGCATCGCTGGCCTTGAAGCCCTCCTTCAGGGCATTGAAGGGCCAGTGCTGCCAGCTTTCGTCGCGAAAGCGTGCATCTTTCTCGGACGGGGTGGCACCTTCATCATCGGTCGCCGGTCGCGCCGACGCCAGCCAGGCCTGCTGCGCCAACGCCAGGGCACGCTGCCCCAGCACCATCTGCCGCCCGGGCGAGAGCGCCAGGTGCATGGCCCAGTCGGCCGCTGCCAGCGCCGTGGACACGGGCGAGAGCCCCATGTTGACGCGTGCCATCTGGGCCTGAACGGTTTCGTCCAGCGCCTTGGCGGTCTGGCGCTGCCGCTCGTACGGTGAACCCGGGGAAGCTTGCTTATCCATGCGTGCCCTTTCGCACTTTTGTTACCAACTCATAGTATGCCCGGATTGACAGAAGCATCCATTCAATTAGTAAGGCAATTTAATAGACTTTGATGCCCGTCAATGCACCCCGCCCTCCCATCCGAATGCTATTGAATTTATAGCTTTTGGCGCTTTCATCCAGGGCTCCAATTGCCAATTTCATCCACAATTGCTTCATGGACACCCCCACCACACATCCTTCCCTGGTCGCTTCCCTGTTCGAGGTCCGTCACCTGAGCAAGCGCTATGGCGAGGCCGCCGTGGTCAACGACGTGTCGTTCTCCATGGCACCCGGAGAATGCCTGGGCGTCATCGGCCCCAACGGCGCGGGCAAGACAACCACCATCCGCATGTGCCTGGGCCTCACGGCACCCGACGGCGGCAGCATCCATTACCAGCCCGCTGGCGGCGGCCCTCTGCTGCAGATGCCGCGCGACGCCCTGGCCATCAAGGCCGAGATCGGCGTGGTGACGCAGTTCGACTCGCTCGACCCCGACTTCACCTGCCTGGAAAACCTGCGCGTGTTCGGTCGCTATTTCGGACTGGCGCCACGCGTCATGGACGAACGGGCGCCTCAGTTGCTGGAATTTGCCGCACTTACGCACAAGGCCCATGCCAAGCCCGGTGAACTGTCGGGCGGGATGAAGCGGCGCCTGTCGCTGGCCCGCGCCCTCGTCAACCGCCCGCGCCTGCTGCTGCTGGACGAACCCACCACCGGCCTCGACCCGCAGGCCCGCCACCTGATGTGGGAGCGCCTGCAACTGCTGCTGCAGCAAGGCACTTCCATCTTGCTGACCACCCACTTCATGGACGAGGCCGAGCGCCTGTGCTCGCGCCTGCTGGTGCTGGACCACGGCAAAAAAATCGCCGAAGGCAAGCCGC
>JAGNPA010000336.1 GCA_017989885.1 Aquabacterium sp. | reverse complement strand
ACGGCTTTGGCCGCAGCGACTTCCGCAGCAAGCTGCGTGAGCACTTCGAGATCAACCGCCACTACATCGTGCTGGCGACCCTGAAGGCGCTGAGCGAAGAGGGCACCGTGCCAGCGGCCAAGGTGGCTGAGGCGATCACGAAGTACGGCATCCAGGCCGACAAGATCAACCCGCTGTACGCATGATCCGGCAGGAGACACAAAAATGGCATTGCTAGAAATCAACGTTCCAGACATCGGCGACTTCGACGAAGTCACCGTCATCGAGCTGATGGTCAAACCCGGCGACACGGTCAAGGCCGAGCAGTCGCTGATCACCGTCGAGTCCGACAAGGCCTCGATGGAAATCCCGTCCAGCGCTGGTGGTGTGGTCAAAGAGCTGAAGGTCGCCCTGGGCGACAAGGTCAAGCAGGGCTCGCTCGTGCTGGTGCTGGAAGTGGCCGGTGAGGCCGCCGCAGCCCCTGCCACAACCGCAGTTTCAGAGCCAAAACAGGCTGCAGCGCCCGCTGCACCTGCGCAAGCTGCTACCAATACCGTAGCGGCTGCGCCTGCCGCCGCCAGCGGCCCGGTCGAAGTGCGTGTGCCCGATATCGGCGACTTCAAGGACGTGGCCGTCATCGAACTGCTGGTCAAGGTGGGTGACACCGTCAAGCCCGAGCAGTCGCTGATCACCGTCGAATCCGACAAAGCGTCGATGGAAATCCCGTCCAGCACCGGTGGTGTGGTCAAGGAGATCCGCGTCAAGCTGGGCGACAAGATGAACATCGGCGACGTGGTGCTGGTGCTGGAAGGCAGCACGGCATCCGCTGCTGCTGCGCCTGTCGCCAGCGCGCCCGCGCCGGCTGCTGCCGCGCCCGCCGCCGCACCTGCTGCTGTGGCTTCGGCCCCTGCTGCGCCCGCTGCGGCTGCCAACGTGCCCGCCCACAACCCCACCGTGGCCCCCACCGGCCAGTTGCCCCACGCCTCGCCTTCGGTGCGCAAGTTCGCCCGCGAGCTGGGTGTGCCGCTGGACGAAGTCAAAGGCAGCGGCCTCAAGGGCCGTATCACCGAGTCCGACATCCAGGGCTTCACCAAGTCCGTCATGGCCGGCACCGCGCAGACCAAGGCCCAGGCGGCCAAGGCACCTGCAGCGGCTGCAGGTGGTGGCGACGGTGCAGGCTTGGGCCTGATCCCCTGGCCGAAGGTGGACTTCACCAAGTTCGGCCCGGTCGAGCGCAAGGAAATGTCGCGCATCAAGAAGATCAGCGGTGCCAACCTGCTGCGCAACGCGATCATGATTCCGGCCGTCACCAACCATGACGATGCCGACATCACCGACCTCGAAGCCTTCCGCGTGTTGACCAATGCCGAGAACGCCAAGGCCAAGAGCGACGTCAAGGTCACCATGCTCGCTTTCCTCATCAAGGCCTGCGTGGCCGCGCTGAAGAAGTACCCCGAGTTCAACAGCTCGCTCGACGGCGACGCGCTGATCTACAAGCAGTACTACCACATCGGTTTTGCGGCGGACACGCCCAATGGCCTGATGGTGCCGGTCATCAAAGACGCTGACAAAAAAGGCATCTTCCAGATCAGCACCGAGATGGGTGAACTGGCCAAGAAGGCCCGCGACGGCAAACTCAGCCCGGCCGAAATGTCGGGTGCATGTTTCACCATCTCCAGCCTGGGCGGTATTGGCGGGCGTTACTTCACGCCCATCATCAACGCGCCTGAAGTGGCCATCCTCGGCGTGTGTAAGAGCACCATGGAGCCCGTGTGGGACGGCAAGGCCTTCCAGCCACGCCTGATGCTGCCCCTGAGCCTGACCTGGGACCACCGCGTGATCGACGGCGCTGCTGCCGCCCGCTTCAACGTGTACCTGGGCCAGATCCTGGGCGACTTCCGCCGCGTGTTGCTCTGACTGGAGACATCCCATGAGTGTGATTGACATCAAAGTGCCGGACATCGGCGATTTTTCCGAAGTGACCGTGATCGAGCTGCTGGTCCAACCCGGCGACACGATCAAGGCCGAGCAGTCGCTCATCACCGTCGAGTCCGACAAGGCGTCGATGGAAATCCCGTCGTCGCATGCGGGTGTGGTGAAGGCGCTCACCGTGAAGCTCGGTGACAAGGTGGCTGAAGGTTCGGTGGTGCTGTCGCTGGAAGTGGCGGAGGGTGCTGCCGCACCCGTTGCTCCTGCCGCTGCAGCCCCGGCTTCAGAGCCAAAACAGGCTCCAGCGCCCGCTGCACCTGCGCAAGCAGCTACTACATCAATAGCATCGAGCTACGCCGGCACGGTGGACGCCGAATACGACGTGGTCGTGCTGGGCGGTGGCCCCGGTGGTTATTCCGCCGCCTTCCGCGCGGCCGACCTGGGCCTTAAAGTGGCTGTGGTCGAGCGTTACACCACGCTGGGTGGCGTCTGCCTGAACGTCGGTTGTATCCCGTCCAAAGCCCTACTGCACGTCGCCGCCGTGATGGACGAGGTGAGCCATATGGCCGCACTGGGTGTGGACTTTGGTGCCCCCACCGTGGACATCAACAAGCTGCGCACCCACAAAGAAAAAGTCATCGGCAAACTCACTGGTGGCCTGGCCATGATGGCCAAGATGCGCAAGGTGACGGTGCTGCGCGGCTACGGCAGCTTCGTCAGTGCCAACCACATCGAAGTGGAAGAAACCACCGGCACCGCGCAGGAAAAGACGGGCAAAAAGTCCGTGGTGGCCTTCAAGAACGCCATCATCGCCGCCGGCAGCCAGGCCGTGCGTTTGCCCTTCATGCCCAACGACCCGCGTGTGGTGGACAGCACTGGCGCACTGGCGCTGAAAGAAGTGCCCAAGCGCATGTTGATCCTCGGCGGCGGCATCATCGGCCTGGAAATGGGCACGGTATACAGCACGCTGGGCGCACGCCTCGACGTGGTCGAAATGATGGACGGCCTGATGCAGGGCGCTGACCGCGACCTGGTCAAAATCTGGCAAAAGATGAACGCCCCGCGTTTTGACAACATCATGCTCAAGACCAAGACGGTGGGGGCTGAAGCCACCC
>JAGNPA010000334.1 GCA_017989885.1 Aquabacterium sp. | reverse complement strand
ATCTCCGTCCCCAGACATGGACTGCGGCCTGTGCCTCATGAGCGCAGCGCCTCCACCGTCGCCATTTGGTGCACTGCCAGCGCCACAGGCCACGCACACCCAACTTGCGCTCCCGAATCTGGTCGACATGCCAGTCACCACGGCGGCTTTGCCGCCTGCGCGAGCACCCCCCCGTTTCCTTAGCCACACCTGAGAGAGGTCATCATGAGCCAGAAGAAAGACGATATGAGCACGGAAGCTGTCGGCCTCGGGCGCCGCCGATTCCTCAACACCGCCGCCTTGACAGGCCTCACGCTGGGCGTTGCGGCCTGCAACGACAAGCCTGAGACAGCGCCTGCGGCTTCCGGTACCTCGGCGGCTGCCCCTGCAGCGCACGCCAGTTCCGCCACTCACCTCAAGCCCGGCGAACTCGACACCTACTACGGCATCTGGAGCGGCGGCCACACTGGCGACATGCGCATCCTGGGCCTGCCCTCCGGTCGCGAAATCCACCGCATTCCTTGCTTTGTGCCCGACGCCCTTGTGGGCTGGGGCCTCACGAACGAATCCAAAGCCGTCATGGGCACCAAGCCCGATGGCAGCCTGCGCTACACGGTGGCCGACACCCACCACACCCATGCCTCCTACAAGGACGGCAACTACGACGGTCGCTACGCCTGGATCAACGACAAGATCAACAGCCGCATCGCGCGCGTTCGCCTCGACTACTTCGTCTGCGACAAGATCACCGAGTTGCCCAACGTGCAGGGCTTCCACGGCATCTTCCCGGACAAGGCCGACCCGGTGGATCCGGCCATCAACTACACCACCCGTGTGTTCTGCGGCGCCGAGTTCGCGATCCCGCTGCCCAACAACGGCGGCGACATCAACAACCCCGAAAAATACCGCTCGATGTTCACCTGCGTGGACGCCGAGAGCATGGAAGTGCGCTGGCAGGTCCTCATCGACGGCAACTGCGACCTGACCGCCACCTCTTACGATGGCAAGCTGGCAGCCACCAACCAGTACAACATCGAAAACGGCGTTCACTACGAAGACATGATGTCCTCCGAGCGGGACGCCTGCCTGTTCTTCAACATTGCCCGCATTGAAGAGGCGGTGAAGGCTGGTAAGTTCACGACCGTTGGTACCTCCAAGGTGCCCGTGGTCGATGGCACACG
The DNA here is from genome assembly GCA_017989885.1 of Aquabacterium sp. Classification (GTDB taxonomy): domain Bacteria; phylum Pseudomonadota; class Gammaproteobacteria; order Burkholderiales; family Burkholderiaceae_C; genus Aquabacterium. The sequence continues at coordinate 1,869 of JAGNPA010000334.1, read as the reverse complement.
TGATAGCAACAAGGACCCCAAGACCGCCCTGACCGCCTACGTGAGCGTTCCCAAGAACCCGCACGGCGTGAACGCCAGCCCCGACGCCAAGTACTTCATTTGCGCCGGCAAGCTCTCGCCCACCGCCACCGTGATCGAGTTGAGCAAGGTGCTCGACTGGTTCGACGGCAAGATGGAAGACCTCGACAAGGCCATCGTCGCCGAAGTGGAAATTGGCCTGGGCCCCCTGCACACGGCCTTCGACGGTCGCGGCAACGCCTACACCACGCTCTTCCTGGACAGCCAGGTGGTCAAGTGGAATGTGGACGCGGCCATCAAGTTCCACGCCGGTGACAAGACGGCCAAGTACGTGGTCGATCGCCTGGACGTGCACTACCAGCCGGGTCACATCAACGCCTCGCAGTCTGAAACCCGCATGGCCGATGGCAAGTACCTGGCCGTGGGTTGCAAGTTCTCCAAGGACCGCTTCCTGCCCGTCGGCCCGTTGCACCCCGAGAACGAGCAGATCATCGACATCTCTGGCGACAAGATGGTGCTGCTGGCCGACCACCCCGTGCGCGGCGAGCCTCACGACTTCATCATCTTCAAGCGTGACCTGCTCAAGCCCAAGCAGGTGTATGACATCAATGACTTCCCCTTGGCGATCAAGGATTCCAAGGAGTCTGGCGTCACCCGCAACGGCAAGAAGGTCACGGTCAAGATCACGTCGCAAGCACCGGCTTTCAGCCTGCGTGAGTTCACCGTCAAGAAGGGCGATGAAGTCACCCTGATCCTGACCAACCTGGACAAGATCGAAGACCTGACGCACGGCTTCGCCATCCCGAAATACAACGTCAACTTCATCGTCAACCCGCTGGAGACCAAGTCGGTGACCTTCATCGCCGACCAGCCGGGTGTTTTCTGGTGCTACTGCACCCACTTCTGTCATGCCCTGCACCTTGAGATGCGCACGCGCATGATCGTCGAGGCCTGATAGGCGGACCCATGCAGGTGTCGCCGGCGCTGCCGGTGGCACCTGCGCAACTGGAACGAGCCATGCTTCAATTTGGCCAGCAGATCAAAGCCTTCTGGGCTGTTTTACTTCTCACCTTGTCTCTGTTTGCGCCGCGCGTCATGGCGAGCGCTTACGAAGCAGAGCTGCCTGCCAACCTGAGCACCGCCAAGGACATGTGCGCCTTGCTGCCCTGTGCCGAGGTGTTCCCGGGCGCCAAGCATTTTTCTGAACGCAAGGGCCAGCCGTCCTACGTCGAGGCCTACGACCGCAACGCCCCCGACAAGAAGTTGCTGGGCTATGTGATGCTGTCCACCGACATCACCGACACGCCGGCCTATTCAGGCAAACCGGTGGTGACGCTGATCGGCATGGACCTGACCGGTCGTTTCGTGGGCGTGAAGGTGCTCAAGCACTCCGAACCCATCTTGCTGCTGGGCATCCCGGAATCGGCCCTCATCAATTTCAACAATCAGTATCTGGGCCAGTCTGTGGCCGACAAGCTTGAAGTCGGCCCCTCTCGCCCCGAAGAAGACGTGATCGGTCTGGACGCCATTTCCGGCGCCACGGTCACGGTGATCGCGCAGAACCAGGTGGTGATGATGTCGGGGGCCGCCGTGGCCCGTCAGACGGGCATCATCCAGCCCACCGTGCGGGACCCGGCGCGCTTCGCCGTCACGGGCAAGCGCTACGACTGGGCACAGCTCATGCAAATGGGGGCGGTCCAGCGCCTGGTCGTGACGCCCGAGCAGGTCGGGCTGCCACGTGGCCCCGAGCCGTTCATCGAACTGTGGTTCGGCGACCTCAACCACCCCGACCTGGGTCGCAGCCTGTTGGGTGACAACGGTTACGACAACCTGCGCTCACGCTTGCAGGAC
>JAGNPA010000333.1 GCA_017989885.1 Aquabacterium sp. | reverse complement strand
CATTTGTGGATCTTGACCACCCCAAATTGGAAGTTGGCAACCTCAACATGACGCAGTTCCAGGACATGGTTCGTCGATGCTGGAAAGCACTGCCTTACATCAAAGATGTCTACTGGGTATTTCGGACCAACGTGACCGCTGATTTCGGTATCGTGACCGAGGATTTCGGCCCATCGTGACCGACTCCGTTGTCGGTTCATCGTGACCGGCCGTTTCGGCAACGTGACCGATCATTTCGGTCATCGTGACCGCCGTTTCAGCCCACGTTTTTGTGGGATCTGAAGCCAGGCGGTGCTGCGTAGAGAACTCAACCCGGGCGTCCTAACCTCGACGGCTTTTGCCTTCAGGAGCCGGATGCCCAAACCTCGAATTTCTCTACGCATGATCAAAGACGTTATCCGCCTGAAGTGGCAGGCCGACCTCTCTCACGAGCAAGTCGCCGCCACCCTCAACATCTCCAAAGGGGCCGTGGCCAAGTACGTTGGCCTGGCCCATGCTGCTGGCCTGGATTGGGAGACTGTCCAGGATTGGAGCGAGCAGCGACTGACCTCCGCCCTGCTGCCCAAGGCCACCACCTCCCAGCCCTACATCACCCCCGACTGGGGCCGCATCCACCGCGAACTCGACCGCAAGGGCGTGACACTCATGCTGCTGTGGCAGGAGTACGTGGAGGCCCATCCCCATGGTCGTACCTGGCGCTACACCCAGTTCTGCGGTCACTACAAGGACTTCGCCCAAACCCTCAAGCGCTCGATGCGCCAGCACCGGCGCGCCGGCGAGAAGCTGTTCATCGACTTCGCTGGCTCCACGGTGCCCTTGCGCGATGGCGCCCGTGCCCAGGTCTTCGTCTCGGCCATGGCCGCCTCCAGTTGCGTCTTTGCCTGCGCCACGCCCGCGCAGCGCCTGGATGACTGGGTCGAGGGCATGGTGCGCGCTCTGCACTTCTACGGGGGTGTGCCGCAGCTCATCGTGCCTGACAACGCCCGTGCCGTGATCGCCTCGCCAGACCGTTACGAGCCACGTGCCAACGAGACGGTGCAGGACCTGGCCCGCTACTACGGCACCTCGGTGCTGCCTGCGCGCCCACGCACGCCGCGCGACAAGGCCACGGCTGAGAGCTCGGTTCAGGTCGTCACACGCTGGATCCTGGCCAGGCTGCGCCACCAGCGATTTGAGAGCGTCGCTCAGGTTGACGCGGCCATTGCGCAGCTGCTCCCCAGCCTGAACGAGCGGCCGTTTCAGAAGCTGGCGGGCAGTCGCGCCAGTGTGTTCGCCGAGCTGGACGCCCCAGCCCTGATGCCGCTGCCGCAGCAACCCTATGAACTCGCGCGCTTCAAGACCGTGAAGGTCCATATCGACTACCACGTCGAGATCGACGGTCATCGTTACAGCGCACCGCACCCGCTGGTCGGTCAGACGCTGGAGGCTCGCATGACCGGGCGCGGCATCGAGTTGCTCTTGCGCGGCCAGCGCGTGGCCGCCCACGCGCGCAGCGACAAGCGTGGGGGTTTCTCTACCGTGGAGGCACACATGCCCGCGGCCCACCGCGCCCACATGGAGTGGACGCCACAGCGCCTGATCGAATGGGGGCAGCGCATCGGTGTGGCCTGCGGTGAGTTGATCACCCGTTTGCTGCAGACCTACAAGCATCCCGAGCATGGCTACCGGTCTTGCCTGGGTTTGCTGAGCCTGTCCAAGAGGTACGGCCCGGTGCGACTGGAGGCCGCCTGCGAGCGGGCGTTGGCCCTGGGCACATTGCGCTACAGCCATGTGCGTGACTTGCTGGCCAACAACTGTGACCAGATCACGCCCCAGTCCGAGTCGGACTGGACCAGCCCGGCGCACGCCAATCTGCGCGGCCCGGGCTACTACCAGTGAGGTGGCGCCACCGCCGCCGCCGCCGCCACTGCCACCATTGTTTCTATCTCCAATCCACGGCTTCAGGACATCATCACCATGCTCAACAACACCACCATCGCCCAGCTGCGCTCACTCAAACTCGTGGGCTTCGCCGATGCCTTGCAACAGCAACACGAACAGGCCGACTGCCTGAATCTGTCCTTTGATGAGCGCCTGGCCTTGCTGGTCGAGCGCGAGGTCTACGCCCGCAGTGACCGCAAGCGAGCGCGTCTGCTGCAACAGGCGCAGCTCAAGTACCCCTCGGCCACCTTGGAGGACGCCAGCTTCGAGGGCATCCGGGGAATGGACCGTCCGGCCCTCATGGGCCTTGCGCTGTCCACCTGGATCGATCGCGGCGAGACGGTGACCCTGGCCGGTGCCACAGGCTTGGGCAAGACTTGGCTGGCGTGTGCGCTGGCCCAATACGCGTGCCGGCAAGGTCGCTCCGCGCTGTACTTGCGCGTGCCTCGACTGGCAGAAGAGCTGCGCATCTTGCATGGGGCCGGCAGCTTCCGACGCTGGCTACAGCAACTCGCCAAGATCGACGTGCTGGTGCTGGACGACTGGGGCATCGGACACCTGGACGCCGCCACGCGTGCCGATTTGCTGGAGGTCATCGATGACCGGGTGGGGCAGCGCGCCACCATCATCGCCCACCAATTGCCCATCGAGCATTGGCACGCCTGGCTGGGCGACCCCACCGTTGCCGACGCCATTCTGGACCGGTTGCTGCAGAGTTGCCGGCGCTTCAGCCTGGACGGTGAGTCGCGACGAACGGGCCGCGCGGCGCGCACTGCAACTGTTTCAAAAACGACCATCAAGGACCCCCATGAAGACCTGACAGCCTCTCCAAAACCGTAAACTCAACCCCCTACGCAGCACCGCCAGCATCACGGCGGTCACGATCGCCGAAACGGGCGGTCACGTTACCGAAACGGCGCTGAGAACATCGCTCTGACCACCGGTCACGATGCGCCGAAATGACCGGTCACATTCGCCGAAATACGCAGTTAATGACCGTTCATGGCTCTACAGGCCATTTTGCAAGTCGCTGTTCTTGACTGACGGCCGTACAGGCCTGAGCACGACCAGTGGGGAACTGCTTGTGGCTCGATTCCGGAAGCTTCTTTGAAAAC
>JAGNPA010000048.1 GCA_017989885.1 Aquabacterium sp. | reverse complement strand
CTGCCGACACATGCACCGCATCGACCTGCGCCTGCGCCTGCGCCCACGCCTCGGGCGTCATCACCGGCTGCAGCGCCTGCAAGAGGCTGCGCCGGTCATCACCCACCAGCAGCGCACGCTCGGCGGTGGGGTCCGGGTAGCCCAGCGACAGGCGCATGGCGAAGCGGTCAAGCTGCGACTCGGGCAGCGGGTGCGTGCCCAGCTGATCCCCCGGGTTCTGGGTGGCGATCACAAAAAACGGCGAGGGCAGGGGGCGTGTCTCGCCTTCGGCCGACACCTGGCGCTCCTCCATCGCCTCCAGCAAGGCGCTCTGGGTGCGCGGCCCGGCCCGGTTGATTTCGTCGGCCAGCAGCACCTGGGCGAACACCGGCCCGGGGTGGAAGATGAAATCCTCTTTGTGTCGGTCGTAGACACTCACGCCGATCAGGTCGGACGGCAGCAGGTCGGCCGTGAACTGGATGCGCGAGAAACTCAGCCCCAGACTGTGCGCCAGCGCGTGCGACAAGGTCGTCTTGCCCACGCCGGGCACGTCCTCGATCAGCAGGTGCCCGGAGGCCAGCAGACAGATGACGCTCAGGGTCACCTGCTCATGTTTGCCGACAATGATCGTGCTAACCTGATCAATGAGACGCGTGATCTGCGAGGTCTGAGGTGACGAGGGCGTGACGGCCGTCGTGGCGAGAGAAGAATCTTTGCGGAGCATGGTGAAACCATAACTCAAACCCGCCATCGATGCGGGGCAGGACAAACGCATGGCAACCGGTTATTTTTCCCACCCAGACTGTCTGGCCCACGTGATGGGGGAGGGGCATCCGGAGGGGCCGCAGCGCATCCTGGCGATCGAAGACGAATTGAGGTCGCAGGGGCTGGACACGCAACTGGTGCACGGCGAGGTGCCGCTGGCCACCAACGATGACCTGGCGCTGGCCCACGACCTCAACTACATCCTGACGCTGGACGACTTCCTGCAGCAACTCGAAGCCACCGGCGACAGCCGGGCGCTCGACCCGGACACCTGGGCCTGCCCTGGCACCCGTTCAGCCGCCTGGCGTGCCGCCGGCGCGGCCATCGCCGCGACCGACGCGGTGCTTGACGGCAAGGTGGACAACGCCTTTTGCGCCATCCGCCCGCCCGGACACCATGCGCCGCACAACCAGACCATGGGGTTTTGCTTCTTCAACAACGTGGCGGTCGCGGCTCGGCATGCGTTGGACGTGAAGGGGCTGCAGCGCGTGGCCATCGTCGACTTTGACGTGCACCACGGCAACGGCACCGAAGACATCTTCGCCGGCGATGACCGGGTCCTCATGGTCGGCCTGTTCCAGCATCCCTTGTTCCCCTTCAGCGGGGCCGAATCGCGCGCGGGCAACATGGTCAACGTGCCGGTGCCAGCGCGCACCAACGGTCACACCATCCGTGATGTGATCGAGAGCTACTGGATGTACCGTCTCGAAGATTTTCGCCCCGAGATGATCTTCATTTCCGCGGGTTTTGACGGCCATCGCGAAGACGACATGGGCGGTTTGCAACTCGTTGAGGCCGATTACGCCTGGATCACGGCGAAAATCGTGGAAGTGGCGCAGCGCTTTGCCGGCGGGCGCGTGGTGTCCTGCCTGGAAGGCGGCTATCACGTCAGCTCTTTGGCCCGCAGCGTGGCCGCCCACGTCCGCACCCTGCTGGAGGCTTGATGCCCCCGGCCCTTTTTCTGTCTGATGCATGAATATCTCCGCCACCGTTCACGACACCTCTCCGATGACAGCGTCCGAGCTGTCCCGCTTCTGGCACCATCTTCAACAGCCGGTTGCCCTGACTGAAATCGCCATCTTGCTGGCCTGCCTGGGGCTGGCGTGGCTGATCGTGCGCCTGTGGCGGGGTCGCCAGGGTGACGTCCGTTCGATCTGGCTGGGACACCACATCATCGATGGGGCCCTGTTCCCAGTGCTGTCGCTGGGCCTGGCGCTGCTGGCTTACCGATTGTTCCAGGGCGTGCTGCCCATGCTGGTGTTCCAGGTCGCCTTGCCGGTGCTGACCTCGCTGGCGGTGATCCGAATGACGGTCAAGGTCTTGCGGGTGGTGTTTCCCGAGTCCCGCACGATGCGCGTGATCGAGCGCACGGTGTCCTGGCTGGCCTGGCTGGCCACGGTGCTGTGGGTCACCGGCGTGCTGCCCATCGTGCTGGTCGGCATGGAGTCTCTCACCTGGAAGGTCGGCGGCAGCGTCATCAACCTGCGCGACCTGATCGAAGGGGCCATCACCGCGGTGCTGGTGCTCATCCTGTCGCTGTCGCTGTCGTCGGCCATTGAGTCGCAGCTTCTCAAGGGGGCCACCGGCAATCTGTCGCTGCGCAAGATGGGGGTCAACGCCCTGCGTTCGGTTCTGCTGCTGGTGGGCCTGATGCTGGCACTGTCCACCGCCGGCATCGACCTGACGGCCCTGTCGGTCTTTGGCGGGGCCATCGGCGTGGGCCTGGGTTTTGGCCTGCAAAAGCTCGCGGCCAACTATGTCAGCGGGTTCGTGATCCTGGCCGAGCGCAGCCTGCGCATCGGCGATCTGGTCAAGGTCGACAATTTCGAAGGCACCATCACCGACATCAACACCCGCTACACCGTCTTGCGGGCGGCCGGTGGGCGTGAAGCCATCGTGCCCAACGAGATGCTGATCACCCAGCGCGTCGAGAACGCGTCGCTGAGCGACCGCAGGGTGTCGGTCAGCACGGTGGTGCAGGTTGCCTACGGCACAGATCTCAAGGCGCTGTTCCCGGAGTTGCTGGCCGGGATCGCCGAAGTGGATCGGGTCTTGTCCGATCCGGCCCCCAGTGTCTTGTTGAGCAACTTCGCGGCAGACGGGCTGGAGTTGACCCTCTTCTTCTGGGTGCGCGATCCGGAGCAGGGCATCGGCGGGCCACGCTCCAATGTCAACCTGCTCGTGCTCGACACGCTCAATCGGCTGGGCATCGAGATTCCCTTCCCGCAGCGGGTGGTTCACCAACTCCCCCCTGCGCCGGTGCATGAGGTATCCTCGGGCGCACCATGAGCCATCCCTTTCAGGCAGACGCCCGCGTGCACGCATTTGCCGTCGGATCGATCCTGCTGCTGACCCTGATGCTGACGTTTCTGCTGGGGGCCTGGCCAGCCTTGCTGGTGGGCTGCCTGACCTTGCTCGCCGCTTTGTTGATCTGGCGCGCTTCGCCGCGTCAGGTGCCGGCGCAATCCGGGGCCGTGCTCTCGCCCGCTGACGGTCGCGTCGTCAAGATCGAGAAGGCCCGTGACCCCTACGCCAACCGCGATGCCTTGCGCATCAGCGTGTTCATGAACCTGTTTGACACCCAGGGCAACCGCGCCAGTGTGGACGGTGTGATCCAGCAGATCCAGTACTTCCCGGGTCATCTGGTCAGCACCGACCTGGACACCGCCTCGCGCCACAACGAGCGCAATGCCGTCGTCATCGACTCGCATGGCCAGATCGTGACGCTGGTGCAAAGTGCCGGTCTGTTTGCCCGTCGCATCCTGTGCCACGTCAAGGCGGGCGACCGCCTCACGCGCGGTCAGCGCTACGGCCTGATCCGCTTTGGCTCTCGTGTCGACGTTTATCTGCCGCCTCACGCCGTGCCCAAGGTGGCGCCCGGCGAAAAGGTGTCTGCCACCACCACCATTCTCGCGACCCTGGTCGCGGCCTGAGCATGCAACCTCTTTCTCCGCAGGATCCCGATCTCAACGAAGATCACGACATGCACGACGCGGACGAACCGCCGCGTCGCCGTCGCAAGGGCATCTACATCCTGCCCAACCTGTTCACGCTGGCGGCTTTGTTCGGTGGCTTCTATGCCATCGTCATGGCCATGAACGGCAAGTTCGATCTGGCCGCCATTGGCATCTTCTGTGCGGCGGTGCTCGACAGCCTGGATGGGCGTGTCGCTCGCATGACCAACACCCAAAGTGCATTCGGTGAGCAGATGGACAGCCTCTCCGACATGGTGTCCTTTGGCGCCGCCCCGGCCCTGATCGCCTACGAGTGGGCCCTCAAGGACATGGGCAAACTGGGCTGGATCGCCGCGTTCGTCTATTGCTCCGGGGCCGCCTTGCGCCTGGCACGCTTCAACACGAACATCGGCGTCGTGGACAAGCGCTTTTTCCAGGGCCTGCCCAGTCCGGCCGCCGCCGCCCTGGTGATGGGCCTCATCTGGGTGGTCACCGACCTGGGTGAAACCGCGCGCAGCCTGCCCGGCATGATCTGGTTGGCCTGTGGCTTCACGCTGTATGCGGGCCTGACCATGGTCACCAACGTGCCGTTCTACAGCTTCAAGGAAGTCAACTTCCGTCGCTCCGTGCCGTTCATCTTCATCGTGGCCATTGCACTGGGCATCTCGGTGATCACCATCCACCCGCCCATCGTGCTGTTTGCCGTCTTCGTCATCTACGGTCTCTCCGGCTATGGCGTCTACATCTGGCGCCGCATGAAGGGCAAGCCGGTGAGCGTGATCTCCACCTCCACCGACGAGCCGGACGAAGCCGGCCTGCACCGTTGAACCTGCTGCCTCTGCCTTCCGGAGCCCACCATGACCGACAAACTCATCATCTTTGACACCACCTTGCGCGATGGCGAGCAGTCGCCGGGCGCCTCCATGACGCGGGAAGAAAAGCTGCGCATCGCCCGCCAGCTCGAGCGCATGAAGGTCGATGTCATGGAGGCGGGCTTTGCCGCCGCCTCCAACGGCGACTTCGAGGCCATCAAGGCCATCGCCGACGTGATCAAGGACTCCACGGTGTGCTCGCTGGCCCGCGCCAACGACCGCGACATCAGCCGTGCCGCCGAGGCGCTCAAGGGCGCCAACTCTGCGCGCATCCACACCTTCATCGCCACCAGCCCGCTGCACATGGAGATGAAGCTGCGCATGTCGCCCGAGCAGGTGCTCGAGCAGGCCAGGCAGTCGGTGCGTTTCGCCCGCAACCTGACGGCCGATGTCGAGTTCTCGGCCGAAGATGGCTACCGCTCCGAGCTGGACTTTCTGGCGCGCGTGTGCGAGGCGGTGATCGCCGAAGGGGCCACCACCATCAACATCCCCGACACCGTGGGCTATGCCATCCCCGAGCTGTACGGCAACTTCATCAAGACCTTGCGCGAGATGGTGCCCAACTCGGACAAGGCGATCTGGTCGGTCCACTGTCACAACGACCTGGGCATGGCGGTGGCCAACTCCCTGGCCGGCGTCATGATTGGCGGTGCGCGTCAGGTCGAATGCACCATCAACGGTCTGGGCGAGCGCGCGGGCAACTGTGCGATGGAAGAGGTCGTGATGGCCATCAAGACCCGTCGTGACTACTTCGGCCTGGATGTGGGGCTGGACACCACGCAGATCATGTCGGCCTCGCGCCTCGTGTCGCAGACCACCGGCTTCCTGGTACAGCCCAACAAGGCCGTGGTCGGGGCCAACGCCTTCGCCCATGCCTCCGGCATTCACCAGGACGGCGTGCTCAAGGCGCGCTCCACCTACGAGATCATGCGTGCCGAAGACGTGGGCTGGGCCGCCAACAAGATCGTGCTGGGCAAGCTCTCGGGCCGCAACGCCTTCAAGCAGCGCCTCGAAGAGCTGGGCATCGACCTGGATTCCGAGGCCGAAGTCAACGCCGCATTTGCCAAGTTCAAGGAACTGGCCGACCGCAAGAGCGAGATCTTCGACGAGGACATCATTGCCCTGGTGGGGGACGAGAGCGTCACCAGCGAGCAGGAGCACTACCGCCTCGTCGCGCTGTCGCAGCGCTCCGAAACCGGTGAGCGCCCCCATGCCCGCGTGGTGTTTGGCGCCGGCACGGTCGAGCACACCGCCGAGGCCGATGGCAACGGCCCGGTCGACGCCAGCCTCAAGGCAATCGAGACAGTCGTGAAAAGTGGCGCGGAAATACAGCTGTACTCGGTGAACGCAATCACCTCCGGGAGCACAGAATCACAAGGAGAGGTGACCGTGCGCTTGCAACTGGGCGGACGTGTCGTCAATGGCGTGGGGGCCGACCCGGACATCGTGGTTGCCTCTGCCAAGGCTTATCTGTCTGCCCTCAACAAGCTGCACAGCAACGCCGAAAAGGTCGCTGCACAGGGTTGAGCGGGGTGCAAATGACCTGATTCGTCAGGTTACTTGATAAAAGGCGCGTAAGTCGTTGATCTTGCGCGCCTTTTTATTTACACTTTCTGCAAGACGAAAGGGTCGTACCGTGGCACACGCAAACTGGAAGAAAAACTGGCTGACTTGGGCCCTCGCATCGGTGTTGAGCCTGGCGGTCATGGTGCCTGCGCAGGCCGCCAGAGCCGAAGCCACCAAGAGCAGCACCAAGGCCTCTGCCAAGAAGTCGAGCAGCAAGTCAAGCGCCGCCAAGAAAGCCTCCTCCGGCAAGGAGCGGGTGGCCAAGACCTCGGCACGCAAGAAAGCGGCGTCCAATCAGGTCGCCCGTTCATCGGCCAAAAAGAGCACCCGGTCCGAGTCCCGCGCCGAGCGTCTGGCCCGCGTCCGTGCCGAAGCGCGGCAGGCCAAGGTCGCCAAGCGCTCGTCGGGCATCCGTCACGCGGTTGCCTCGGGCTCAGACCGCCGTGCCGTGCGTCCGCTGGTGGTGCGCTCACACCTGTCTTCCCAGTCGGCCAACAGCTTCAGCGGCCTGGCGCCAGCCCCCGGAGCGGCACGGGCGTCTTACGGCCAGCTCTACGGCCTGCATCAGACACCGGACCCGCTGGAGTTGAAATCCAGTGTCGCGCTGGTGATGGACCAAGACACCAACGAGGTCGTGTTCGCCAAGAACTCTGAAGCGATCTTGCCCATTGCTTCCCTGACCAAACTGATGACGGCCCTCGTCATGGTCGAGGCGCACCTGCCCTACGATGAAGCCGTCACCATCACCCACGACGATGTGGACACCGAAAAGAACAGCAGCTCGCGCCTGGCCGTGGGCACCACGCTGACCCGGGGCGAACTCTTGCACCTGGCCTTGATGTCGTCTGAAAACCGTGCGGCCCATGCGCTGGGCCGTACCTACCCGGGTGGCCTGGGCGCCTTCGTGCGTGTCATGAACGCCAAGGCCCGCAGCCTGGGCATGATCGACACCCGCTATGTCGACCCGACCGGGCTGAACAGCGGCAACCAGTCGAGCGCCAAAGACCTGGCCTCCCTGGTCAAGGCGGCCTACCAGCATCCCCTGATCCGAGACCTGTCGGTGTCGCCCGAGCATGCAGTGAACCTGGGCAATCGCCAGCTTCAGTACCGCAACACGAACAGCCTGGTGCGCAATCCGGCCTGGGACATCGGTCTGCAAAAGACCGGTTACATCGTCGAAGCGGGGCGTTGCCTGGTCATGCAGGCACGCATGGCCGGCCGCAAGTTCATCATGGTGTTCCTCGACTCCTCGGGCAAGTACTCGCGCCAGGCCGATGCCGAACGCGTGCGTCGCTGGATCGAAGAGGCCTCCATGAAGGGGGCTGTGGGCAGCGTGACGCTGACCACCCTGAACGCCTCCTGATCACCGGTTTGTCTTGATCGCTCGCCGCGGCCCGCCCATCGCAAGATGGCGGGCCGTGTGTCATTCGACGGCGGCCCAGCCCAGGGCGGCAGAGACGTTCTGAGCCGCAGCTTTCAGTGCATCGACCCACTCGCTGCGCAGGTCGCCGCCCTGCCACGACAGGGTCAGGCTGGCCACCACCTGTCCCTGATCGTTGCGGACCGGCGCAGCCGCCATGTGCTGGCCGACGCCCAGGGCGTCGTGGTGCAGGGCGATGCCTTGGGTGCGGATCGTGCTCAATTCGCGCTGCAAGCTCTCCAGGCTGTCGGCCTGTAGCTGACACAAGGCCTGTAGCAGCAGCCCGCCATCATCCAGCAGCAAGATCTTGCCGGCCGCACTGCGCGTCAAGGGCGTGCGCAAGCCGTCGGTCCGGGTGAGCTGGATGCCATGGCGCTCGGCCACCGTGCGCTCGACGCACACGGCCTCGTCGTCCTGGCGCACGAACAGCGAGACCACATGTCCCGACAGACGATGCAACTCCTGCATGGGGCGACCCGCCTGTTCGCGCACGTCCAGCCGCGATTTGACCAGGTTGCCCAAGGTCAGCAGGCGCATGCCCAGGCGGTAGTGGCCGGGGCCGGAGCGCTCGACCAGGCCTCCGGAGGCCAGGTCGTTGAGGATGCGGTGGGCCGTGGAAGGGTGCAGGCCGGTGCGTTCGCTGGCCACCTTCAGAGAGACGGCCTGCCCCTCGCGGGCCAGGACATCGAGCAAGGCAAACATCCGGCTCATCACCTGCACGGACGTGGTCGGGGTGGGCGAATCGCTCATCGGCATTTCTTTCGACGAAGGGGATTTTGGTAGGTGATATTCCACCGGAACGCGGAAATAATCAACCGCACCCAGGGTGCTTTCTCTACCGGAGGCCCTGGATTCGGTATTTCATGGCACCTGACTTCTCTGGATCTTGCTCGATGAGCCTCTCTGTTTTTCGCATGATGTGCCTGACCCTGCTGGTCTTGTGGGCGGGTCACCTTCGCGCCGCAGATGCTGCGCAGCCCGCCGCGAGTGTCGCGGCGTCCAGTCCCGCGTCTCACCCCGCAGGGCCGGCGGCCGCGTCAGGGGTCGCGGCGGCTTCCTCGGCGGCCTCGGCCGTCATGCCGGTGCGGCGTTGGGTGCAGGCCCCCCGCGTGCACGGACGGCTCACGGCCAAGGATCTGGGGCTGGTGATCAATGAAGATGATCCCTATTCCGTTCAGATCGGCGCCTATTACGCCAAGGCGCGTCAGATTCCGGCCTCGCGCATCCTCAAGGTGCGCCTGCCGGTCAAGCCCACACTCACCCCCGGCGAGTTCGAGGTGTTCTCCAAGCAGGTCGAGGCCTTCTTCGGCTCGCGCGTGCAGGGCCTGGCCTTGAGCTGGCGCCAGCCCTTTGCCGTCAACTGCAATTCGATCACCGGGGCCCTGGCCCTGGGCTATGACCACCGGCTGTGCCAGAACACCTGCGGCATCAGTCGCGCCTCGACCTACTTTGGCGGCATTTCAACGCGCCCGCACCACGACCATGGCATGCGCCTGAGCATGTTGCTGGCGGCCAGCGATGTGGCCTCGGCCAAGGCCATGATCGATCGTGGCGTGCGCTCGGACCACACCCTGGGCTTGCGGGGCGCGCTGCCGGCACGGGTGCATTACGTCAGCACGTCCGACCAA
>JAGNPA010000047.1 GCA_017989885.1 Aquabacterium sp. | reverse complement strand
GCCTGATCCTGTTCGAGACCAGCCGCATCGTCAACGGTGGCGAAACCAACTACGTCATGGCCACGGTGGGCCTGTTCGTCACGATCTACAACCTGTTCAGCAGCCTGCTGATGCTGTTCGGCCTGGGCGGCAGCAACGACGACTGAACGCGTACATGAGTGTGGTGCCAGCTTGACCGACGGGGCCGTGTGACCCACGGCCCCGTCCAAGGATCGAGCTTTGATCGCCCGGTGTCGGCCTCGGCCACACCGGGCGTTTTTCATGGGCGCTCGGGCGCATCGCCCCTGGTGCGTCAGGGCAGACGCAAGCTGCGCGCCAGTTCGGCAGGATCGGCATCGGGTTGCCACGGCCAGTGCGCCAGCAAGGGCGCCTGCAAGCGCGCCTTCAGCGTGGCCAGGTTGGTCGCCTGCTCCGACATCTGCGGGTCGATCACATTGGCGATCCAACCGGCCAGCTTCAGGCCGCGCGCCAGGATGGCCTCCTGCGTGAGCAGCGCATGGTTGATGCAACCCAGGCGCACGCCCACCGTGAGGATGATGGGCAGGTTCAAACGCTGTGCCAGGTCGGCACTCGTCACCCAGTCGCCGCCCAGATCGGGGTCGGGCTCACACAAGGGCACGATGAAACCGCCCGCGCCTTCGACCACCACAGCGTCGGCGTGCTGGCGCAGCGCATGAAAACAGGCCTCGATGTGATCCAGATCGATCACCGCGCCGGCCCGACGGGCGGCGATGTGGGGTGACACGGCATCGGGCAAGGCATAGGGGTTGTCAAAGCCACCGGGCACGGACAGGCTTGATGCCGCACGCATCGCTGCCACGTCCTCATTGAGCCACTGGCCGGGGACGTCACCCTGCTCGTCCACCCAATCACAGCCGGAGGCCACGGGTTTCATGCCCACCACGCGGGCATGGCCGGCCTGGCGCAGGGCATGGATGACGGTGGTGCTGGTGCGGGTCTTGCCGACGCCGGTGTCGGTGCCGGTGATGAAGTAAGCGGTGTGCATCTCAGGGCGCTCTGGGTCAGCTCGTTCAGGCCATGCGGACAGCATCGGGGGCGCCATCGATGCCAGGGATGGCGCCTGGCGCCGCCGTCGGCAAGGCGTCGATCTCGGCCAGCACCTGGTCGAGCACGCGCACCAGGCCGTCGGCCAGCACGCGCTGGTCGGACTCGGTCAACACATAGGGCGGCATGACATAGAGCGTGCTCCCGATGGGGCGCAGCAGCAGCCCAGCGTCGAGCGCGGCGCGGTGGTAGCGGGCGGCAAAGGTGGGCTCGTCGGTGTCGATGTCCCAGGCCCAGATCATGCCCTGGTGACGCGTGGCCTTGACGCGGGGGTGGGCATGTAGCGGGGCTGTCAGATCGGTGAGGCGCGCGGCGGCCAGGCGGTTGCGGCTCAGCACATCGTGGCCGTCGGCATCGCGGGCGGCGAAAGTGTCGAGCACAGCCAGCGCAGCCCGACAGGCCAGCGGGTTGCCGGTGTACGAGTGCGAGTGCAGGAAGCCGTGCACGGTGCGGTCGTCATAGAAAGCGGCGTACACCGCGTCAGTGGTCAACACCGCCGACAGCGGCAGCACGCCACCGGTCAGGCCCTTGCTCAGGCAGATGAAATCGGGCTTGACCCCGCTGCCATCGGCCCGGCGCGCCTGCTGGTGCGCAAACAAAGTGCCGGTGCGGCCAAAGCCCACGGCGATCTCGTCGGCGATCCAGTGCACGGCGTAGCGGTCGCACAGCTCGCGCACGGCCACGAGGTAGTCGGGCGCGTACATCGCCATGCCGGCGGCGCCCTGCACCAGCGGCTCCAGGATCAGCGCGGCGGTGCGCGTGTGGTGCTCGGCCAGGTAGGCGGCCAGGGCGTCGATGGCGGCCTGGGTGTGGGCCTCGGCGCTCACGCCCGGTGCGGCGTGACGCGGGTCAGGCGAGGGCAGCGTGGCGCTCAGGCGCAGCAGCGGCGCGTAGGCCTCGCGGAACAGCGGGATGTCGGTGACGGACAAGGCGCCAGCGGTTTCACCGTGGTAGCCGCCTTGCAGGCCGATGAACTGGTTCTTGCCGGCCTGACCCAGGTTGCGCCAGCTGTGGGCGCTCATCTTCAGCGCGATCTCGGTGGCGCTGGCCCCGTCGCTGGCGTAGAAGGCATGGCCCAAGCCGGTGAGCACGGCCAGGCGCTCGGACAGTTCCACCACCGGCGGGTGCGTCAGCCCGGCCAGCATGATGTGGTCGAGCTTGCCCAGCTGGTCGGTGATCGCCTCGCGGATCGGGCCGAAGTTGTGGCCGAACAGGTTGACCCACCAGGAGCTGACCGCATCCAGAATGCGATGGCCCTGGTCGTCGATCAGCCACGGCCCGTCGGCGGCGACGATGGCGCGCGGCGGGAAGCGCTCGTGCACCTTCATCTGCGTGCACGGGTGCCAGACGGCCTGGCGGCTGCGTTCGGCCCAGTCAGGCTGGGTGGGAGACAAGGGCGTCGGTGCAGTCATGGATCGGGCCTTCAGGCAATCGGTTCAGTCAGGGACGATGCAGGCCGGCGCCGCGCTTGAACCGGATCAAGGCGGATCCCGCCGGATCAAACCGGCTCGGGGCGGTACAGGCAACGGTCGCCCGCCGCACGCGACACGGCCACACCCGCCAGCTGCGGGATGCGCGGCTGGATGCGCTCGAAGATGAACACGCAGAGGTTTTCCAGCGTGGCGGCGCCCAGGCCGGGCACCTCGTCGAGGAAGTGGTGGTCGAGCTGGCTGCGCACCTCGGCGATCACCTCGCGCAAGATGGCCAGGTCCACGACCATGCCAGATTCGGGCTGGCGCGGACCGCGCACGATGACCTCGGCGGTGTAGGTGTGGCCATGGATGCGGCGGCTGCCGGCGGCCTCTTCGGGCGACACCTGGCGCTTGAGCGTGTGCGCCGCATCGAAAGCAAAGGTCTGACTCAACTCGAACATCAACAATCCTTCAGGGGGCAGCGCGTCAGCGGATGCCCAATGACTTGTGGGTCTGGACGCTGAGCGACCAGCGCGGGTGGTCCAGACACCATTGCACGGCCCATGCCATCGCCTGGCGGCGTGCCTCGGGCTGCGCGCTGTCCATGGCCTGCACACGCAGTTGCTGGAAGTCCAGCTGCTCGAAAGCCAGCAGGTCGGCCTCGGTGAAGCCGGCTTGCGGCACCACCACCTTGAGCTCATGCCCACGCGTCTGCACCAGCTTGGAGCCCGCCTTGGGGCTCACGCAGACCCAGTCCAAGCCCTCGGGGGCCGTGATCGTGCCGTTGGTCTCCACCGCGATCTCGAAGCCCTGCGCATGCAGCGCGTCGATCAGGGCCGCGTCCAGCTGCAACAAAGGCTCGCCACCCGTGACGACAACAAAGCGCTGGCCTTGTTGGCCGGCCGGCGTGTCCGGCCAGAACGAGGCGATGCGCGCAGCCAAGGCCTGCGCCGTGTCGAACTTGCCGCCCCCCAGGCCATCGGTGCCAACGAAATCGGTGTCGCAGAACTGGCAGACGGCGCTGGCGCGGTCGGCCTCACGGCCCGTCCACAGATTGCAGCCGGCCATGCGGCAAAACACCGCCGGACGACCGGCATGCGTGCCCTCGCCCTGCAGGGTGTAGAAAATTTCCTTGACGCTGTAAGTCATGTCACCGCAATCCTGTCCACCACACCACCAACGCCGACGCCAGCACCAGGCCGGCATACGTGGCCACCGCACCGTCCTGACCGGTCAGAACCAAACCCACGATCAACACCCCGGCATTGGCCAGGGCCGACCACTTCACCTGCCCGCTCCAGGCCTTGCCTTTGAGCTCGGCGCGCCACACCAGCCGCGCCAGCGTGGGCACCAGCAGCGCCATCGTCAGCGCGGGCAAAAAGAAGTTCACCAGATGATTCAGCGCGTTGAAGAAACCCATGTCTGGCCTTGAGAGACGGACGCAGTCGAGGCGCCGAACTTGCGCTGCATCAAAAAAACACGCTGTTTGGGGGTCGACACCCCAGCGCACACCCAGGGCTTCCGCATCAACGGAACCCCATGTCAGGTTGTGGATTTTATAATCCCTGCCATATGACCGTCTTGACCCTGGGACTCAACCACACAACCGCCGCTGTTGACCTGCGTGGACGGTTTGCGTTTGCGGTCGACCAGGTCGCCCCGGCGCTCAAGGCCTTGCACCAGCAACTGACGGGCTCGCCGCAGTCTGAAGCGGCGCTGCTGTCCACCTGCAACCGCACCGAACTGTATGTGGCGGCGGCGGGAGCTGGCAAGCCGGTCCAGCAACTCCGTCATGCGGCCATCGACTGGCTGTCTCGCACCGGCGGCGTCTCGACCGACGAACTGCTGCGCCACACCTACGTGCTCGAAGGCGGCCAAGCCGCGCGCCACGCCTTCCGCGTCGCCAGCGGGCTGGACTCCATGGTGCTGGGCGAGCCCCAGATCCTGGGCCAGATGAAGCAGGCCGTGCGCGAGGCCGACACCGCCGGCACCCTGGGCACCACCCTGCACCAGCTGTTCCAGCGCAGCTTTGCCGTGGCCAAAGAGGTGCGCACCTCCACCGAAATCGGCGCACACTCCATCAGCATGGCCGCCGCCGCCGTGCGCCTGGCCTCACAGCTGTTTGAAGACCTGGGCAAGACACGCGTGCTGTTTGTGGGCGCCGGCGAGATGATCGAGCTCACCGCCACGCACTTTGCCGCCCGCCACCCGCGCGCCATGGCCGTGGCCAACCGCACCTTGGAGCGCGGCGAAAAGCTCGCCAGCCACCTGGGCGCCCAGGCCATCCGCCTGGCCGACCTGCCCCAGCGCCTGCACGAGTTCGACATCGTGGTGTCCTGCACCGCCAGCTCCCTGCCCATCATCGGTCTGGGCGCGGTGGAGCGGGCGCTCAAAGCCCGCAAGCGCCGCCCCATTTTCATGGTGGACCTGGCCGTGCCGCGCGACATCGAACCCGAAGTCGCCCGCCTGGACGACGTCTACCTCTACACCGTCGATGACCTGTCGACCATGGTGCAGACCGCCGGCGAAAAACGCCAGGCCGCCGTGGCCCAGGCCGAGGCCATCATCGACACCGGCGTGCAAGGCTTCGTGCACTGGCTGGACCAGCGCAGCACCGTCCCCCTGATCCAGGCCCTGTACGGTCAGGCCGACCAGTGGCGCAGTGCCGAACTGGCCCGTGCTCGCAAGCTGCTGGCCAAGGGCGAAGACGTGGAGGCCGTGCTCGACGCCCTCACCCACCGCCTGACGCAAAAAATGCTGCATGGCGCCATGGCCGAACTGCACAGTGCCGACGCCCACAGCCGGCCCCAGGTCGCGTCCGCCCTGTCGCGCCTGTTCCTGCGCGGTGACACCGTGCTGCCCACCGACCTGCTGCCCCCGCACGCTCGGCGCCTGAGCGACGAGGACCTCGCGTGAGCGCCGCCCTGGCGCCCTCCCTTGCCTCTTCGCTCGAACGCCTGGCCCAGCGCCTGCAAGAGCTGGACATGGCCTTGTCCGACCCGGTCGTTGCGGCCGACAACAAGCGCTTTCGCGAGCTCTCGCGGGAACACGCCGAAGTCAGCAGCGTGTGCGACCTGGCCCGCCGCCACACGCAGCGCCAGCACGACCTCGACACCGCCCGCGAGCTGTTGGCCGACGCCAGTGACGACGCCGAGATGCGCGCCATGGCCCAGGACGAGATCGCCCAGGCCGAGGCCGAACTCGACCACCTCGTGGCCCAGTTGCAGACCGCCCTGCTGCCCAAGGACCCCGACGACGCCCGCAACGCCTTCATCGAAATCCGCGCCGGCACCGGTGGCGATGAGTCCGCCCTGTTCGCCGGCGACCTGGCCCGCATGTACACCCGCTTCGCAGAGCGCCAAGGCTGGCGCAGCGAGATCATGTCGGCCAGCGAGTCCGACCTGGGCGGCTACAAGGAAGTGGTGCTGCGCTTTGAAGGCGACGGCGTCTACGGTCAGATGAAGTTCGAGTCCGGCGGCCACCGCGTGCAGCGCGTGCCCGCCACCGAGACGCAGGGGCGCATCCACACCAGCGCCTGCACCGTCGCCGTGATGCCCGAGCCCGATGAGGCCACCGCCATCACGCTCAACCCGGCCGACCTGCGCATCGACACCTTCCGCGCCAGTGGCGCCGGCGGTCAGCACATCAACAAGACCGACTCGGCCGTGCGCGTGGTCCACCTGCCCACCGGCCTGGTGGCCGAATGCCAGGACGGCCGCAGCCAGCACAGCAACAAGGCCAAGGCCCTGCAGGTGCTGCAAGCGCGTCTGCAGGAGAAAGAGCGCAGCGAACGCGCCGCCAAGGAAGCCGCCCTGCGCAAGGGCCTGATCGGCAGCGGCGACCGCTCCGACCGCATCCGCACCTACAACTTCCCGCAAGGCCGTCTGACCGATCACCGCATCAACCTGACGCTCTACAAGCTGCTGGCCGTGATGGAAGGCGACCTCGGCGACGTGATCGCCGCGCTGCTGAACGCCCAGGCCGCCGACCAGTTGGCCGAGCTGGAGGCCGCCACCGGTGTCTGACGCCAACGCCGACCCCACCGCCCTCACCGTCGCGCAGGCGCTGGCCCAGGCCCGCAGTTGCGGTGTCGACCGGCTGGACGCGCACCTGCTGCTCGGCCATGTGCTGGGCCGCTCGCGCACCTGGCTGCTGTCCCACGACACCGACCTGCTTGACCCCGAGGCCCAAGCCCGCTACCTGGCCCTGCTGGCGCGCCGCGCCGAGGGTGAGCCGGCGGCCTATCTGCTGGGTGACAAGGAATTTTTCGGCCTGAACCTGCGCGTCACCCCTGACACCCTCATTCCCCGACCCGACACCGAAACCCTGGTGCACTGGGCGCTGGAGCACCTGCCCGCCGACCAGCCCCGGCGTGTGCTTGACCTGGGCACCGGCAGCGGTGCCATCGCGCTGGCCCTGGCCCACGAACGCCCGCTGGCCGAGGTCACCGCGGTGGACGCCAGCCCCGGCGCACTGCAGGTGGCGCTGGACAACGCCTCGGCCTTGGGCCTGCGCCTGCGCGGCCTGCTGGGCTCGTGGTTCACCCCGGTGGCGGGCGAGCGCTTTGACCTCATCGTCAGCAACCCGCCCTACATCGCCGAGGGCGACCCGCACATGGCGGCCCTGCGCTTCGAGCCTGAAACCGCCCTGACGGCCGGCCCCGATGGCCTGGATGACCTGCGCCAGATCATCGACCAGGCCCCGCACCATTTGGCGCCGGGCGGATGGCTGCTTCTCGAACATGGTTTTGACCAAGCCAACGCGGTGATGCAACTCTTACAAAACCGCGGATTTCTCGAAGTGAGCACACGCTTCGATCTGGGGCCGCAAGCGCGCTGCACCGGCGGACGCCTTCCCACCTGACACCGCGCGTGCGGGGTCTCACATCTGCGGGTGAACCAGAGGCACACCTGGGCGCGCAAGTCGTAGCATGGCCTTCCCTTCTCGGAGGCAAGCCATGCACCCCACTCACGCTCCGTCACCCCTCTGGCACTCGGTGCGACGCAATTGGCGTCGGTGCGGCGCTGCGTCCGTGAGTCTGATCGGCGCGCTCGCGTGCTCGCCTGCGGCACAGGCGCAACTCGTGCCCCCCACCGCGCACGCCTGGCGTCAAATGGCCCAAGCCCCCTACACCCACGTGCACCTGCCCTGGCGCACCCCCACCCACAGCTCGGGCCTTCAAGCCAACGGACGCCAGTTGTGGCCCCAGTGGGAGGGGCGCATCGGTGTGGTCATCGACCGCCCCGTCAACCCGCTCAAAGACAATTTCGTGCTCGCCCAACCCAGCCCGGCGGGCCTGCAACTGCGCAGCCTGCACATCCTGTCGGACTATCACGTGGCCGGCGGGTTCCGGGCCACCGCCGGGGTGCTGCGCGGCCGCGCCGAAGAGGCCTGGTGGACAGGCAGCACCAACCAGGGCGGGCTCACCCTCAGCCTGCAGCGCCTTGACAGCCTGCGCCTGCCCAACGACCACACCGATGCCGACCGCACCATGGCCTATGTCGGCGCGGGCTACAGCATGTCGCTCGGTGACACCACCAAGGAGCGAGCCTTCTCGCATTTCAATGCCGACATTGGCGTGACCGCTGCAGGCCAGCGCGAGGCGCAACGCCCCGGCGTCTCGGCCACCGATGGCCTGGGCGGCAATCCCTTGGCTGGCAAACTGCAATGGCGCCCCCTCATCAAGGTGTCGGTGGACTACGCCTTCTGAACTACACCTTCTGAACACGGGTGAATCAACCCCACCGTGCTCCAGACGGCCTGTCCTGATATAAGCTCGGCTGTTTCTTTTCAACAAGATGGTGTGGTTATGAGCGACGTTCAACAACGCATTGACGATCTGGTCAAAGGCAACCGCGTGGTGCTGTTCATGAAGGGCAACGCCCAGTTTCCGCAATGCGGCTTTTCTGGCCGTGCCGTGCAGATCCTCAAGGCCTGCGGCGTGACCGAGCTGAAAACCGTCAACGTGCTGGAAGACGAAGGCATCCGTCAGGGCATCAAGGAATACGCCAACTGGCCGACCATCCCCCAGCTCTACGTCAACGGTGAATTCGTCGGCGGCTCGGACATCATGATGGAGATGTACCAGGCAGGCGAGCTGCAGCAGGTTCTGGGCGGCCAGCAAGCAGGCTGATGGGCGTGTCCCGCCCTTCGCGCCTGATCGTGGGCATCACGGGGGCCAGTGGCGCCGTGTATGGCGTGCGCCTGCTGGAGCGTGCCCGGGCGCTGGGTGTCCAGACCCATCTGGTCGCCACCCCGGCGGGCATCCTCAATGTGCACCACGAACTGGGCCTGGACCGCTCGGCCCTGGAGGCCCTGGCCACCCAGGCGCATGCCCCCGGTGATGTGGGCGCCTGCATCGCCAGCGGCAGCTTCACCACCGACGCGATGGTGATCGCCCCGTGCACCATGAAGACCCTGGCCGCCGTGGCCCACGGCATGGGCGACAACCTGCTGACCCGCGCCGCCGACGTGACGTTGAAAGAGCGCCGTCGCTTGGTGCTGATGGTGCGCGAAACGCCCTTCAACCTGGCCCACCTGCGCAACATGACGGCCGTGACCGAGATGGGCGGCATCGTCTTCCCGCCGCTGCCGGCTTTTTATCACCGGCCGCAGAGCATCGACGAGCTGGTCAGCGAGACGGTCGAACGCGTGCTGGCTCTGCTGCAGATTGAGCAGGCGCACCCGCAGGAATGGCAGGGTTTGTGA
>JAGNPA010000046.1 GCA_017989885.1 Aquabacterium sp. | reverse complement strand
CCATCAGGCGTCTTGACTTCGTGGGTTTCCTTGTTCAGGACGCAACCCTGGGTGTCGCCCACCAGGTTCAGCGGCGCCAGCACTTCGGAGGCGAACTTGCCACCCTCTTCGAGCACGGCGTTGACGGTGTCGGCATCCACATCGCCATAGGCGGGGATCTGCTTGAGTTCATCGACAGCGCCGAGCAGCTCGTGGATCACGAATTGCATGTCGCGCAGGGGGGGGGTGTAAGAAGGCATCGTGAAGCTCCTCGGTCAGAAAGGCACGTTAAACAAGAAATACCTGATCTATAAGCCAGGCGATCGGGGGGTCAAACAGGGGCGGCACCGGTCGGTGCCGCATTCGGGAAAAGGGGGTGTGGCGCCCCTTGCGCGTAGTACTGCACCACGCGCTCGAAGGCCACACGGGCCCGGTCCACCGCCCCGGCAGAGCGCAGGAACCGCGCATCATGATGGAGCGAGAGGATCAGGCCGTGGATCTCGAACAGCATTTGCATCGGATCGGTGTCGGCACGCAAGTGCCCCAGGTCAATGGCCTGCTGAATGGCCTTGTTCAGCGCGCCATGCCACAGCAGCACCATGCTGGCGAGGGCATCGCGCACGGGGCCGGGCCGGTCGTCGAACTCGACGGCACCACTGATGTAGATGCAACCGGAATCGATTTCCGTGGCCACCTTGCTCACCCAGTTCTTGATCAGGGCGCGCAGACGTGGCAGGCCGCGTGGCTGACGCATGGCGGCACGGAACACCTCTTCCTCGAACCGTTCGTGGTACTCGCGGATGACCGAGATCTGCAACTCTTCGCGGGAGCCGAAGTGCGCGAAGACGCCGGACTTGCTCATGCCGGTGACTTCGGCCAGGGCGCCAATCGACAAGCCCTCGATGCCCATCTGGGCAGCCAGGCTCAAGGCAGCGTCCAGGATGGCAGCGCGGGTCTGCTGGCCCTTGTGCGCCCCACGCCCACGCTCACGCCCGGCCTCATGGGCAGGCTTGATGTCGTGGGGGGTCGCAGTGGCCACAGCTTTTCCTCAAAATAAAACGAACGGTCGTGCTATTTTGCAGAAAATGATGGCGGCTGTGTGAAGTCCGTGAAAAAAAAGTGGGCTCTGTGGGTTCTTCCCCCCATCCTCGGGGGGCGACGGGTCTTTGCCAAGCTCGGGTTGCCCCTTGGTTGACCCCACCCGCGCACCGAACCCGCGCCAACATCTTGAGAATGTCACACAAGATGTTCTATCCTGTGCTCATCTTCGCCTGAATGAGGGCTGTATGGACGTGCTGCAACTGGACGTGTCAGGTCGTCCGCAGGCTTGGCTGTCGGCCAGGGATGCGGCGCTGCTGTATGCCACCGATGAGGTCGCCTGGACGATCGGCGACCCGTTCGTGGTGCTGCGTGGCGGCATCCAGCGTCATTCGGGGCTGCCTTCACGCTTGCCACTGCATCCCATTGTCGCGGTGCGCGGCAGCATCCCCAACCGGGCCTGGCGGCAGGAGCCCGCGCTGTCCAACCCCAAGCTGTTTGCCCGCGACCGCCACCTGTGCGCCTACTGCGGCCAGCACTTCCCCTACGACGCCCTCACCCGCGAGCACATCGTCCCCACCTCGCGAGGCGGCCGAGACAGCTGGCGCAACTGCATCACCGCCTGCCGCAATTGCAATGGGCGCAAGGGCAACCGCACCCTGGACGAGCTGAACTGGTCGCTGTACTACCTGCCCTATGTGCCGAGCCTGCACGAGGACATGATCCTGCGCGGGCGGCGCATCCTGGTCGATCAGATGGATTTCCTGCTCGCCAGCGTGCCGCCGCACAGCCGCCTGCACCAGGCATTGAGCTGAGGACGGGGGGATCAGGCCTTGCGCGGCCCGGGCTGGCCGCGCTCGATCACATAGCGCGCCTGTGTGCGCAAGCGGCTGTCGGCACGCACGGGGTGCGGGGTGCTGCGAAAGTCGATCTGCACCTGTCGGGGCGTGATGTCCAGCAAGACGTAACCGCGCTCGTCGCCGCGCACATGCAGCAGATCGGGGTTGCCGCGCTTGACCCAACTGCTCAGCAGCTCGCTCAGGCCGCGGCTGCTCACCGAGGTGGTGACGATTTCGCTGGCGATGATGGGGGAGGCCGGATCGGCCGGGTCCAGACGCAGGTTCGCGGCCACATGCCGGTGCACATCGCCGCCCAGGCAGACGACATCGGGCACGCGGGGCTGGGCGATCGCCTCGGTGAAGCGGCGTCGGGCGGCCGGGTAGGCATCCCAGCCATCGGCGTACAGCAAGGGGCCCAGCGGCGAGCGCAGCACGCCAGGCGACATCTGCGAGGACTGCACGATGAACTTCCAGTCGCAGGCGCTGGAGGCCAGTTGCGCCGCCAGGTCATAGCCTTGGCTCTGGCCCAGCATGGTGCGCTCGGGCCCCTGAACGGCGTCACACTGCCACAGCAGCTTGCCGTTCATGGGGGCATGGCGCCCCTCGCACACCGCCGGGTCACGGAACTGGCGGGTGTCGACGGTCATCAGGTCGACCAGGCGTCCCCAGGGATAGCGGCCATACAGGGGCATGCTGCCGCCCACCGGGGCACGGTGCGGCGAGAACGGCAGGTGCTCGAAGTACGCCTGATACGCCGCGGTGCGCACGGCCAGAAATGCCTGTGGGTCCGGCAGGTCCGGGCTGTGGCGCCCGGTGTAGTCGGCCGCCACCTCATGGTCGTCCCACACCATCAGCCAGGGGTGGGCGGCGTGGCAGGCGCGCAGGTCTGGATCGAGCTTGTAGGCCGCGTAGTGCTGGCGGTAGTCGGCCAGGGTGCGTCGGTGCAGGTCGGGCATGACGTGCGGGTGACGGCGCACCCGCAGATAAGGCTTGGCCTGGGTGCCGTAGATGTAATCGCCCACGAACAGCACGAGGTCGACATCGCTGGCCGCGATCTCGCGGTGCACGGTGTAGTAGCCCGTTTCGTAGTGCTGGCACGACGCCAGGGCCACGCGCATGCGGGTGTTGCGCTCGGTGGGGTCGGGCGCGGTGCGGGTGCGGCCCACCGGGCTGCGCTGGCCGCCCGCCTCGAAGCGGTAAAAGCAGGGCCGACCCGCTGGCAGCCCCTTGACCTCGACGTGCACGCTGTGGGCCGCCGCCGGATCGGCCACGGCACTGCCACTTTGCAGCACCCGCGCAAAGCGGGCATCGGCGGCCACCTCCCAGCGCACCGGCACGGCCTGCGCGGGCATGCCGCCATCGGCCTGCAAGGGCTTGGGCGCCAGCCGGGTCCAGATCACCACCGAGTCAGGGCGCGGCTCACCACTGGCCACGCCCAGGGTGAACACCTCATCGGCCGCGTGCCATGCCGCGGGCGGCGGCACCTGCCCCCGCGCCTGGGCACGGTGGGCACAGACCTGCTGCCAGGCCAGGACGGCGGCAAGACGACTGAGGTGAGAGAACAGGGCACGGCGTTGCATGAAGGCGCCGATTATGCGATGCCTGCCGACAAGGCTGCCCAAGGCCGCGCCACAAAGGCACAATGGGTCACACAACAGTGACTGACAGGAGACCGTCATGACCACGCGAGCACACGATTCCGACCCCACCGGTTCCTCACACGCAGGCGCCCAACCTTTTGCAGGCCTGGGTGCTGGCCTGGGCTTCTTCCAGGACTGGATGAAAGCCGCCGGCGCGGCGATGCCCGGCATGAGTGCCCCGACTGGCGCCGGCATCCCCGGTGTGCCGTCGTGGTCCGTGCCCACCCTCGACCCCGATGAACTGGACAAACGCATCCAGGAGCTCAAGACCGTGCAGTTCTGGCTGGAGCAAAACAGCCGGATGATCGCCATGACGATCCAGGGCATGGAAGTCCAGAAGATGACCCTGTCGACGCTGAAGGGCATGAATGTGTCGATGGACGCGCTGCGTGACACGCTGAAGGCGCAGCCCGCCCCAGCCGCCGCGCCTGAGGCCGCCCAGGAAACCAAGTCGACGGCCGAGCCGACCGCCGACGCCGCTCCCAACGACCTGATCAACCCGCTGCATTGGTGGGACACGCTGACGCAGCAGTTCTCCCACCTGGCCAGTCAGGCTTCGCAAACGGCCCAGACCGTGGGCCAGAGCGTGGAAGCGTCGATGCAGGACATGGTGGCCAAAGCCCAGGCTGCCGCGGCGCCGGCTGCTGCGGCCGCGGCCGAAGCACTCAAGCCCGCAGCGCCCAAGCCTCGGGCCCGCACTGCCGCCAGCAAGACCCCGGCGCGCAAGGCAGCCAGCAAGACCGCGCGCAAGACCCCACCCAAAGCCTGATGCCCCCTGCCGCGCACCCCCTGGGCCTGCGTTGCCTGCACGCCCACGCCACCCACCCCCAGCCCGATCTGGCGCTGGAGCTGGTCTGGGCCCAGCTGGCTTCGCAAGGCGCCCGCGAGCTTGGGGCCACGCTGGGTTGGTGCTACCTGAGCGATGAGTTGGCGCACGGCGCCGAGGTCATCCTGCGCGGCTTGCGCCAGCATCTGCCCGATGTGGCCTGGGTGGGTGCCGTGGGCGCTGGCGTCCTGGCCACGGGCGTCGAGTACCTGGGCGAGCCGGCCCTGGCGGTGATGCTGTGCAACCTGCCGCACGACGATTTCCGCATCTTCCATGGCCGCCACCCTCTGCCTGCGGCTCAAGCGCTGAGCCTGCCCCGGACCGGCTGGCAGGCGCACGTGGCACAGGTGCACGCCGATGGCCAGACGCCAGACCTGCCCGACCTGCTGCGCGAGCTGGCCGACCGCACCGACACCGGCTACCTGTTTGGGGGGCTCAGCGCAGGCCAGGCCCACAGCCTGCACCTGGCCATCGACCCGAGCGACCCGGCCGCCCAACTCGGCAGCCAGGATCCCGGGGCCCTTGGCGTGTGGCATGGCGGCCTGTCGGGCGTGGCCTTTCACCAGCGGGTGCGCCTGGTTTCGCGGGTCACACAGGGCTGTGCCCCGGTAGGGCCGCGCCGCGAGATCACGGCGGCAGACCGCCATCTGGTGTATGAACTGGACGGCCAGCCTGCCCTGCAATGCCTGATGCAGGATTTGGGTGTGGACGCCTCGTTGCGCTCACCCGACTGGCAGCGCGAAGCCTTGCCCAAGGTGCGGATGACCTTGGCGGGATTGACGGAAGCGCACGAAGACCTGCTCAGCCATGGCGCCCACTTTGGCGCCGACAGCCGGGTGCGCCACCTGATCGGGCTGGACCCGGCCCGCCAGGGCGTGGCCTTGAGCGAAGCCGTCCGCACGGGGATGCAACTGGCGTTCTGCCAGCGCGATGCCCATGCGGCACGCCAGGATCTGGTGCGGGTGTGCGCCGAGATCCGCGAAGAGTTCGACCCGAGCGAACACCCCGACAGCCAAGCCGTGGGGGCGATTTACGTCAGTTGCACCGGACGGGGTGGCCCTCACTTCGGGGGGCCGAGTGCCGAGATGGCCGTCATCGCCCATGCGCTGGGTGACATCCCCTTGGTGGGTTTTTTTGCAGCAGGCGAAATCTCTCGCCATCACTTGCACGGGTACACCGGCGTGCTGACCGTGCTGGGTGCCTGAGGCGCTCGCCCAGCCCCGATCTCTCACACACAGCTCAGCCCGATTACGCAAGCCCACGTGGCGGCATACATTCCCGGGGTTGTCCGAAGAGGTGTTGTCCGGATCGCGGCATTTGTCACGACTTCCTAGACTGCGTCACACCTTGAGTCAGGACGGGCACACGTCCACCAGGGATGACCCGTCATTGACACACCGGAGAGACACACCATGCGCACCTTCCCCATCAAAGCCAGCGTTTTGGCCCTGGCCAGCCTGCTTCCCATGGCCGCTTCGGCCGCCTACTTCAAGTGGGAAGCGGTCGAGTTGCCCGCCAGCAGCGGCGCCGCGTGCGGCGATGGCTCGCCTTACCGCTTCTTCGTGAACAAGACGCCGTTCAGCACCAAGACGGTGGTGGTGTTTGAGGGCGGTGGTGCTTGCTGGGATCAAAACACATGCGCAGGCAAGGGCGAAGGCCCGCTCGGCCTGTCCATCCTGTCGGCCTCCAACCCCAACGGGGTGCCTGCCGACTACATGACCAACGTGTTCAACATCCTCAATGGCGGCCTCTCAGGCCTGGCCCTGGGTGGTCTGATCACGCCGTTCTCCATGCGCGTGCACCCGCTGCAGTCCGTGCAGACCCAGAGTTGGAACATCGTGTATGCGCCCTACTGCACAGGTGACGTGCACACGGGCAACAAGGTGACCGCCTACGGCGATGCCGACCCAACCCAGCCCCGCGTGCAGTACCACCGCGGCAGTGTCAACGGCTACGCCATGGCGCAATGGCTGGGCAAGAACTTCAAGCAGCCCGCCCAGTTGCTGGTGACCGGCTTCTCGGCGGGTGGTGCTGGCGCGACGGCCAACTACGGCTGGCTGCGTCTGGCCATGAACCCGAAGAAGTCGGCCATGCTGGCGGACTCGGGCCCCCTGTTCAATGTGAACCGCAACGACAGCCCCGAGGTGTCACCCTCCGTCCATCTGCACAACAAGATCCGCAATGTGTGGGGTCTGGACGGCAGCGACGGCCTGGTCACCAAGCTGTTGACGATGTACCCGACCGCCGGCACCGCCGACAACCTGGGCTCGCTGAGCACGGGTCTGGCCAAGATCTTCCCCCAAGACCGCTTCAACTTCAGCACCTTCCAGCGTGACGGCATTTACTCGGCCTTCTCGTACACCTCGTTCTATCCCGAGATCGCCGCCGCCGAGTCAGGCGTGCCGCGCGACACCCTGCTGAACCAGAAGTGGGTGCCCGAAGTGCAAAAATGGGTGAACACCATGAAGCCTTACCCCAATGTGGGCTACTACGTGCCTTACCAGCGTGACCTGCTGAAGTCGCACACCCTGACGACCCTGACCTTCTCGGGCACGGCCGTCAAGGAAGCCAACATCAGCAGCCTCAAGGTGGTGGTGGACAACCTGATCGACGGCACCGGCACCCCGATCCGCGCGTACGAAACCCAGAAGAACGAGCAGAACACCAAGACGCCGGGCACGCTCGACTCGCTGCTGCAGCCCATCTACAAGCTGCTGGGGCTGTAAACACTGTCATGCGCGGGCACCCCGCCCGCACATCGCCCCCTCGCAAAGCCCCGTCCCAGACGGGGCTTTTTACATGGCGAGCCAAGCGCCATGCGGCGTGACTTCACCCCACTCAGTCAAGGGGGTGACACCCCACTCACCCCGGCTCTGCGGTATAAATCCGACAATTCGAACGACCGTTTGAAAAGACCGTTCGAAATGTTTCGACAGACTTTCCTACCGAGGTGACCCATGCCGCAATACAAGGCCCCTTTGCGCGACGTGCGCTTCCTGCTCAATGAAGTGTTCGACTACCCGGCGCACTACGCTCAGCTGCCCAGTGCCGAAGACGCCACCCCCGACATGGTGGACGCCATCCTGGAAGGCTGCGCCACGTTCTGCGAAGAAGTGCTGGCCCCGCTGAACCTGTCGGGTGACCAGGAAGGCTGCACCATCGCCGACGGCGAAGTCACCACCCCCAAGGGCTTCAAGGAAGCCTATGCCGAGTACGTGGCCGGTGGCTGGCAAGGCCTGTCCCACCCCAAGGAGTACGGCGGCCAGGAGTTGCCCATGTCCTTGAACATGCTCAAGGCCGAGATGATGGGCACGGCCAACTGGTCGTTCACCATGTACCCCGGTCTCAGCCTGGGCTGCATGAACACCGTGTTCCAGTTCGGCAGCACCGAGCAGAAGAACACCTACATGCCCAAGCTGGTGAGCGGCGAGTGGACCGGCACCATGTGCCTGACCGAACCCCAGTGCGGCACCGACCTGGGCCAGGTCAAGACCAAGGCCGAGCCCGTGGGCGACGGCACCTACAAGATCACCGGCACCAAGATCTTCATCTCCGCCGGCGAACATGACCTGGCCGAGAACATCGTCCACATCGTGCTGGCCCGCCTGCCAGACGCCCCCAAAGGCACCCGCGGCATCTCGCTGTTCATCGTGCCCAAGTTCCTCATCAACGCCGATGGCTCACTGGGTGCGCGCAACACGGTCAAGGCTGGTGCGCTGGAGCACAAGATGGGCATCCGCGCCTCGGCCACCTGCGTGATGAACTTCGACGACGCCGTGGGCTACATGATCGCCGAGCCCAACAAGGGCCTGGAAGCGATGTTCACCTTCATGAACACCGCCCGCATCGGCACTGCCGTGCAAGGCCTGGCTCACGCCGAGCTGTCATACCAAGGCTCCCTGCCCTACGCCAAGGAGCGTCGCTCCATGCGCGCCCTGTCAGGCAAGAAAGACGCCGCCCATACGGCCGACGCCCTGATCTGGCACGCCGACGTGCGCCGCATGCTGCTGACCCAGCGCGCCGTGGCCGAAGGCGCCCGCGCCATGATCTACCACGCTGCCAAGCTGGCCGACAACATGGTGGCCGCCGTCTCCACTGGCGACCAGGCCCAGTACGAAGAGTTCGACGACCGCCTGGGCTTTTACACGCCCATCCTCAAAGGCTTCATCACCGAGATGGGCCTGGAATGCGCCAACCTGGGCATGCAGGTGTTCGGTGGCCACGGCTACATCAAGGAGCACGGCATGGAGCAGATCGCCCGCGATGCGCGCATCTCCACGCTGTACGAAGGCACGACCGGCATCCAGGCACTCGACCTGCTGGGCCGCAAGGTGCTGCTGCAAACCCGCGGCAAGTGCATCTTCAACTTCACCAACGAGATGATTGCCCAGGCCAAGCCACATCTGCTCTCTGGCGGCCCCGTTGGCACGATGGCCCGCACCTGCTTCAAGCGGGCCGTGCAGTGGAAGGCCTTGACGCTGCGCATCATGTTGCGCGCCAACAAGGACCGCGACATCGTCAGCGCCGCCTGCTACGACTACCTGATGTACTCGGGCTTCGTGATGATGGGCCACTTCTGGCTCAAGCAGGCCCTGGTCGCCCAAGACAAGCTGGCCCGTGGCGGCAAGGACGCGAAAGAGTTCTACACCGCCAAGCTGCAGACGGCCGAGTTCTACTTCGAGCGCCTGCTGCCCCGCGCGGACGGCCACAAGAAGTCGATGCTGTCGCCCACAAGCAGCATCATGCAGATGGATCAGGACCACTTCAGCTTCATCTGACCGCAGGCTGACAGGCGCACACAGCGCTCACAACTGCTTGCAACTTGGCGGCATCGCCAGCACCCCTGTTGGAGGGGGCTGCGGCGATGCCGCGGTGCTTTTGCGATAACGTCCCGGGTTC
>JAGNPA010000332.1 GCA_017989885.1 Aquabacterium sp. | reverse complement strand
CCGCGCCCGCGTGCTCGACACCCTGGTCAACAACCTCGACGGCATGGCCTACCGCTGCGGGCATGACGCCCAGTGGACGATGATCTTCGTCAGCGAGGGGTGCACCGCGCTGACCGGCTACACCCCGTCCGAGCTGGTGGCGTCCAACGGCATCTCATGGGAGGTGCTCACCCACCCCGACGACCGGGCGCGGGTGCGCGCCGCCATCGACTAGGCCGTGCGCTGCGGCAAGCGCTTTGCCCAGCAGTACCGCATCCTGCCCCGCGAGGGCGAGCCCAAATGGGTGCTGGAGCGCGGGGTGCCCGTGGCCGACGAGCAAGGCAGCACGGTGATCGAAGGCTTCATCGAAGACATCACCGAGCAGCGCGCCATGTTCGAGGCGCTGGAGCAGGCCGAGTTGCGCTACCGCAGCATCTTCGAGCACGCCTCCGAGGGCATCTTCCAGACCACCCGCGAAGGCCATTACCTGGCGGCCAACCCGGCGCTGGCCCGGCTCTACGGTTACGCCACCCCGCAGGAGCTGATCACCGACCTGTCCGACATCGGGCGGCGCCTGTATGTGCTGCCGGGCCGTCGCGAGGCCTTTCGCCGCATGATGGAAACGCACGGCTCGGTGCGCAATTTCGAGTCCGAGGTGTACCGCAACGACGGCTCGCGCATGTGGATCTCCGAGAACGCCCACATTGTGCGCGGCGCGCAGGGCGATTTCATCTGCTACGAAGGCACGGTGCAGGACATCTCCGAGCGCAAGCATTACCAGGAGCAACTGGAGCGTCAGGCCAACCACGACCTGCTCACCGGCCTGCCCAACCGGGTGCTGCTGGGCGACCGCCTCTCGCAAGGCCTGGCGCGTGCGCAGCGCCTGGGCTACTACCTGGCCGTGGTCTTCATCGACCTGGACCACTTCAAGTTCGTCAACGACAGCCTGGGCCATGCCGCCGGCGACCACCTGCTGCAGGAGGTGTCCCGGCGCCTGAGCGCCTGCCTGCGCCAGTCCGACACGGTGGCCCGCCTGGGGGGCGACGAGTTCGTGCTGGTGCTCAACGACCACTATCACGTCAGCACCATCATCTCCCTGCTGGAGCGGGTGTTGCACCAGATCCACCTGCCCATCTCGCTGTGTGGTCGCAGCCTGCAGGTGGGCGCCAGCCTGGGGGTGGCCCTCTACCCCGATGACAGCCAGGACGCGGCCAGCTTGCTGCGCCATGCCGACATCGCCATGTACGCCGCCAAGGACCGCGGCCGCCACAACTTCCAGTTCTTCACCCGTGATCTCAACCGCATGGCCGAAGAACGGCTGCACCTGGAAGCCGCCCTGCGCGAGGCGCTGGAGCACGACGCCTTCACAGTGCACTACCAGCCCAAGGTCGATCACCGCCGTCGCATCGTCGGGGTCGAGGCCCTGGCGCGTTGGCACCACCCGACCCTGGGCCCCATTGGCCCGGACCGCTTCATCCCCATCGCCGAAGAAACCGGCCTGATTGCCCCGCTGACCACCGCCATCCTGCGCCAGGCCTTTGCCGCCGCCCGCCGCTGGAACGCCCCGGGCGAGCCGCAGCTGAAGGTGGCGGTCAACCTCTCGGCCCGCTTGTTCATGAGCGCCGACATCGTCAGCCACGTGTTGGGCCTGGCGCGCGAGGCTGGCATCGCGCCGCAGCTGGTCGAGCTGGAGATCACCGAAACCGTGCTTCTGGACCACAACCAGGGGGCGATCGACAGCCTGCGCGCCTTCAAGCACCACGGTTTCAGTCTGGCCATGGACGACTTCGGCACGGGCTACTCCTCGCTGAGCTACCTGCGCAGCTTCCCGCTGGACATCATCAAGATCGACCGCTCCCTGGTGACCGGCATCGAGCGCGAGGAAGAAGGCGCCCTGATCGCCCGCGCCGCCATCTCGCTGGGCCAGAGCCTGCGCAAGCGCGTGGTGGCCGAGGGGGTGGAGAACCAGGCGCAGTTTGACTTCCTGCGCTGCCAGGGCTGCGACGAGTTCCAGGGCTACCTGATCTCGCGCCCGGTGACCGAGGCCGCGCTCAGCGAGATGCTGGCCGGTGGCGGCGTGATCGCCCGCAGCGCCCATACCTGAGTGGGGTGCTGCCCGCCCCTTGGCTGGCGCGGGGCTTGGCAGGACAATACCGGCCATCATGAACCGACCGATCCCTGAACTGCTGATGCCCGCCGGCTCGCTCGACAAGATGCGCGCCGCCTACGACTTTGGTGCCGACGCCGTCTACGCCGGCCAGCCCCGCTACTCCCTGCGCGCGCGCAACAACGAGTTCCGCCTGGAGCAGCTGCAGCAGGGCATCCAGGAGGCGCACGCGCGCGGCAAGAAGCTCTACGTCACCAGCAACCTGATCGCGCACAACGACAAGGTGCGCACCTACCTGCGCGACATCGAGCCCGTCATCGCCATGCAGCCCGACGCCCTGATCATGGCCGACCCCGGCCTGATCATGCTGGTGCGCGAAAAGTGGCCCGAGGTGCCCATCCACCTCTCGGTGCAGGCCAACACCACCAACTACGCCACGGTCAAGTTCTGGCAGAAGCTGGGCGTGGAGCGCATCATTCTGTCGCGCGAACTCAGCCTGGACGAGATCGAGAAGATCCGCCAGGAATGCCCCGACATGGAGCTGGAAGTGTTCGTGCACGGCGCGCTGTGCATCGCCTACTCGGGCCGCTGCCTGCTGTCGGGCTACTTCAACCGCCGCGACCCCAACCAGGGCACCTGCACCAACGCCTGCCGCTGGGAGTACAAGACCCACGAGGGCGTGCAGGCCAGCGACACCGGCGAGGTCATCCCCATCCAACTGGAGGGCGACTTCAACTTCGCCCAGGAGCAAGAAAGCGCTGACAAGGCGTTTTCCGCCTGCGGCAACGGCGAGCGCCACCCTGCCGCCGACCAGGTCTACCTGCTGGAAGAGGCCGCCCGCCCCGGTGAGCTGATGCCCATCATGGAAGACGAGCACGGCACCTACATCATGAACTCCAAGGACCTGCGCGCCGTGGAGCACGTCGAGCGCCTGGCCAAGATCGGCATCGACTCGCTCAAGGTCGAAGGCCGCA
>JAGNPA010000331.1 GCA_017989885.1 Aquabacterium sp. | reverse complement strand
CGCACCGAATGCCGCGGTGCCCACACCGTGTACGACTACGAGCATGGCGCCGACCACGCCGAGTTCCCTCTGGGCCGCAACGACAAGGAATGGCTCAAGCACACTCTGTGGTACAGCGAAGGCAGCCGCCTCGATTACAAGCCGGTCAACCTCAAGCCCTTGACTGTGGACAGCGTGCCGCCCAAGGTTCGCACGTTCTAAACCAGTAGCACTTCAAGAGAAGAACCATGCAAAAACGCACATTCCAAATCTACCGCTACGACCCGGACAAGGACGCCAAGCCCTACATGCAAACCGTCGAAATCGCACTCGACGGCCACGAGCGCATGCTGCTGGACGCCCTGGTCAAGCTCAAAGAGCAAGACCCCACGCTGTCGTTCCGCCGCTCCTGCCGCGAAGGCGTGTGTGGCTCCGACGCCATGAACATCAACGGCAAGAATGGTCTGGCCTGCCTGACCAACATGAACACGCTGCCGGGCGTCATCACTTTGAAGCCCCTGCCGGGCCTGCCCGTGATCCGCGACCTGATCGTGGACATGACGCAGTTCTTCAAGCAGTACAACTCGATCAAGCCCTACCTGATCAACGAAGGCCTGACTCCCGACAAGGAGCGCCTGCAATCGCCCGAAGAGCGTGAAGAGCTCAACGGGCTGTACGAGTGCATCTTGTGCGCCAGCTGCTCCACCAGCTGCCCCAGTTTCTGGTGGAACCCTGACAAGTTCGTCGGCCCCGCTGGTTTGCTGCAAGCCTACCGCTTCATCGCTGACAGCCGCGACGACGCCACCGGTGCGCGCCTCGATAACCTCGAAGACCCCTACCGCCTGTTCCGCTGCCACACCATCATGAACTGCGTGGATGTGTGCCCCAAGGGCCTGAACCCCACGCGCGCCATTGGCAAGATCAAGGAATTGATGGTGCGCCGCGCCGTCTGATCTGCCACGACAGCCAACCACCATGGGTGAAACTCCATCCCACAGCCTCGACGCAGCGGCCTCGCCGCTGCTCGACGAGCGAGCACTCAGCAAGCTGCACTGGCGTTGTCGGCGCGGCTTGCTGGAAAACGACTTGTTCATTGAACAGTTTTTCACCCGTTTCGAGCCCCAATTGACCCAGCGCCATGCCAGCGGCTTGTTGGCATTGATGGACTTGGCGGACAACGACCTGCTGGATCTGCTGCTGCGGCGGCGCGAGCCAGAAGCGCCATTGGACACCGAAGAAGTTCGTGAAGTGCTTGGCATGCTGCGCCAAGGTGGCAGCGGGGCAGCCACGCCATCGCACTGAATTCACCGCCCCAGCCCGACCATCGGCAACCTACCCAAGGAAATTAGCAATGAAGTTAGCTGACAACAAAGCCACCCTGTCGTTCTCCAACGGCAGCCCCAGCGTGGAACTGCCTGTGTACCAAGGCAATATCGGCCCGGACGTCATCGACATCCGCAAGCTGTACGGCCAGACGGGCATGTTTACCTACGACCCTGGCTTCCTGTCCACCGCGTCGTGCCAATCGGCTATCACCTACATCGACGGCGACAAGGGCGAGCTGCTGTACCGTGGCTACCCCATTGAGCAGTTGGCCACGCAGTGCGATTACCTCGACACCTGCTACCTGCTGCTCAAGGGTGATCTGCCCAACGCCCCCCAACGCGCTGACTTCCACAAGCTGGTGCTTGACCACACCATGGTCAACGAGCAGATGCAGTTTTTCCTGCGCGGCTTCCGCCGTGATGCGCACCCCATGGCCGTGCTCACAGGCCTGGTGGGCGCCATGTCGGCCTTCTACCACGACAGCACCGACATCAATAACCCCCAGCACCGCGACATCGCCGCCATCCGCCTGATTGCCAAGATGCCCACGCTGGTCGCCATGGCCTACAAGTACGGCAAGGGCGAGCCCTACATGTACCCGCAGAACCACCTGAGCTACGCAGGCAACTTCCTGCGCATGATGTTCGGTACGCCCTGCGAAGAGTACAAGGTCAACCCGGTGCTGGAACGCGCCCTGGACCGCATCTTCATCCTGCACGCTGACCACGAGCAAAACGCCTCGACCTCCACGGTGCGCCTGTGCGGCTCTTCGGGCACCAACCCGTTTGCCGCCATCTCCGCTGGCGTGGCCTGCCTGTGGGGCCCTGCCCACGGCGGTGCCAACGAAGCCTGTCTGAACATGCTGGAAGACATCCAGCGCCAAGGCGGCATCGACAAGGTCGGCGAGTTCATGGAAAAGGTCAAGGACAAGAACTCCGGCGTCAAGCTGATGGGCTTTGGCCACCGCGTCTACAAAAACTACGACCCACGCGCCAAGCTCATGCAAGAGACTTGCGACGAAGTGCTGGCAGAACTGGGCCTGCAAAACGATCCGCTGTTCAAGCTGGCCAAGGCACTCGAAAAAATCGCCCTTGAAGACGACTACTTCGTCTCGCGCAAGCTCTACCCGAACGTGGACTTCTACTCGGGCATCGTGCAGCGCGCCATGGGCATTCCGGTCAACCTGTTCACCGGCATCTTCGCGCTGGCCCGCACCGTCGGCTGGATCGCCCAGCTGAACGAAATGATCAGCGACCCCGAGTACAAGATTGGCCGTCCACGCCAATTGTTCACCGGCTCGGTGCGCCGCGACGTTCCTGCCCTGGACAAGCGCTGACAGGCAGCGCGCTGCACCCGCAGCGCGCCCAGCCTCTCACCCAGCCCGCCCACTGGCGGGCTTTTTTTATGCCTGTCCGCCTATTCCCGCAGGCCCTGCGGACACCACACCCATGGCCTACAGTAGCGGCTTCGCTCCTTCTGCAACCCCTTCAAAGATCCACCCCATGAAATCCAAAGCTGCTGTTGCCTTCAAGGCCGGAGAACCCCTGCAAATCGTCGAAATCGACGTGGCACCGCCGCAAAAGGGCGAGGTGCTGGTCAAAATCACCCACACCGGCGTCTGCCACACCGATGCGTTCACGCTCTCGGGCGAAGACCCCGAAGGCGTGTTCCCCGCCGTGCTCGGCCACGAGGGCGCGGGCATCGTCGTCGAAGTGGGCGAAGGCGTGACCAGCGTCCAACCCGGCGACCACGTGATCCCGCTC
>JAGNPA010000045.1 GCA_017989885.1 Aquabacterium sp. | reverse complement strand
TCACTCAGGGCCCACCAAATTTTCAAAAGGTCTGAATCGCAAGATTCAGGCCTTTTTGTTTTGCGCGTTCCGTTTGTGCAGGGCGGCTGTACAGCGGGACCCGGTTTCTGCGACGCGCTCAGCGCGTGAGCCGGGCTTGAGGTAGGGTTGATGTTTTGCACCCTTTGCCTTTCACGATGTCTGCATCCTCTCTTCTGAACGCCCGCTATGGCCAGCAGGCACCCGGCGTGCCCGAGGCCTGGTCCCCCCTGATCGATCAACTGTTGACGCACCGTTCCGTGCGTCACCACCTGCCCGACCCGGTGAGCGATGCGCAGCTGACCGCCATCGTGGCCGCCGCTCAGTCGGCGGCGTCCTCGTCCAACCTGCAGCCCTGGAGCGTGATCGCGGTGCGTGATCCGCACACGCGCGCTCGCCTGGCCGAGCTGGCCGGCGATCAGGCGCATGTGCAGCAAGCCCCGCTGGTGCTGGTGTGGCTGGCCGACCTGGCGCGCCTGGAGTCGGTGGGCCAAGCCGAGGGCCTGGGTCATGCGGCGCTCGATTATCTGGAGATGGCGCTGGTGGGCGTGATCGACACCGCCCTGGCGGCGCAGAACGCCATGGCGGCGGCCGAGTCGCTGGGCCTGTCGGGCTGCTACATCGGCGGCATGCGCAACCACCCTGAAGCGGTGGCCCAATTGTTGGGCCTGCCGCCGCGGGTGTTCGCGGTCTTTGGCATGACGCTGGGCAAGGAAGACCCCGCGCAGCAGGCGTCGGTCAAGCCACGTCTGCCGCAGCCTGCCGTGCTGCACCACGAACGCTATCGCCCGGTGGCCGAGCAGCAGGCCGACGTGGCCACGTACAACGAGGCCATGGCCGCGTTTTATGCACAGCAGCAGATGAAGGTGCGAGGCACCTGGGCGGTGCATTCTGGCAAGCGGGTGGCCACGCCGGAGGCCCTGACGGGCCGTGATCGGCTCAAGGAAGCGTTACAGGCACTGGGCTTTCCCTTGAAATAGGCATGTTTGCGACGCATGCGCGTCAACACCAGTGTTCATCGGCCTTTGCGCAAGGCACAATCGAGCTGCCCGACATTTGCGGGTGCTTCCAGAACATCATTCATGAACAAGACTGATCTCATCCAGCGCCTTGCTGACCAGCACCAACTGTCCAAGGCTGAGGCTGGCCGCATCCTCGACACGCTGCTCGACACCGTGGTGACGGCTGTCAAAAAGGGCGACGCCGTGACCATTCCCGGTTTCGGTTCGTTCAAGCAACACGCGCGTGCCGCCCGCAATGGCGTGAACCCCAGCACCGGCGACAAGATCAAGATCCCCGCCGCCAAGCTGCCCAAGTTCACCCCCGGTGCCACCTTCAAGGCTGCGGTCGATCCGAAGGCTGCCGCACGCAAGGCTGCCAAGGCTCCGGCTGCGCCGGCCAAGAAGGCTGCAAAGCCCGCTGCCAAGCCTGCCGCCAAGAAGGCCGCTGCCAAGAAGAAGTGATCGCTGTGCAGACTCCGCGTGGGTCTCGCTGCAAAGAAACCGGTGTCGCTCGCAAGGGCTGCACCGGTTTTGTTTTGCGGCCCGCCCCTTTTGGGGATCGCCGGGCGTCACAGGAAGCGTTCGAGCAGCAGGCGTGAGGCCTTGTCCAGGCGGGCGCGGTCCGCAATGGCGAAGTTCAAACCTTGCGCGCTGTGGATCAGCAGGCGCCCGTCGCCCAGGCGGCGGATGTCGTCCTCCGACTTGAGCACGAAGGTGGCGCGCCCACGGTCGGTGTCGACGGTCCAGGTGCTGGGCGTCGAGAAACTGGAGACGCTGACCAGCGCGGCGATCTGCGGCGTGAACTCGCGCACCGCCAGCTCTGCCTCCAGCAGGCTGCGGAACTTCTCGGGCAGGGTGCTGACGCGATCGACCCAGGCCACTTCGTGGCCATCGGCGCTCATCAGCGACAGGCCTTCGTCGGGGGCGCTCAAGGGGTAGGCGCGCACGGGCACGATGCCGGTGTGCGTGCGGCCATCGTCCAGCGTCAGGGTCAGCTGGCCCAGGTCGTTGCGGGTGAGGTGGCGCATCGGGGTGCTCATGGCGTCTCAGGCCTTGTCGGCAGGTTCGTCATTGATCAGGGCTTCTTGCTCGGCCTTGCGGGCCTGCGCCTGGTAGAGGCGCCAGTAAGCGCCTTCGCGGGCCATCAGCTCGTCGTGCGGGCCCACTTCCACGATGCGGCCTTTGTCCATCACCACCAGGCGGTCTGCCTTGCGCAGCGTGGACAGGCGGTGGGCAATCGCAATGGTGGTGCGGCCCTGCACCAGGTTGTCCAGCGCCTTCTGGATTTCCTTCTCGGTTTCGGTGTCCACGGCCGAGGTGGCCTCGTCCATGATCAGGATGCGCGGGTTGATCAGCAGCGCACGGGCAATGCTGATGCGCTGGCGCTCGCCACCGGACAGGCCTTGGCCACGTTCGCCCACCAGCGAGTCGTAGCCCTGCGGCAGACGCAGGATGAACTCGTGGGCATGGGCGGCGCGGGCGGCGGCGATGATCTCTTCGCGGGTGGCGTCGGGTTTGCCGTAGGCGATGTTCTCGGCGATGGTGCCAAAGAACAGGAAGGGCTCTTGCAGCACCAGGCCGATGTGGCGGCGGTAGTCGGCCACGGCAATGCGGCGCACGTCCACGCCATCGACGCGGATGCCACCCTCGGTGACGTCGTAGAAGCGGCAGATCAGGTTGACCAGGGTGCTCTTGCCCGAGCCGCTGTGGCCCACCAGGCCGATCATCTCGCCGGGCCGGATGTCCAGGCTCACGTCGCGGATGACGGCACGGCTACCGTAGCGAAAGCCAATGCGGTCCAGCTCCAGACGGCCTTGCAGGGGGGGCAGTTTCACCGGGTTGACCGGGTCGGGCACGTTGGAGACGTGGTCGAGGATGTCGAAGATGCGCTTGGCGCCGGCGGCGGCCTTTTGCGTCACCGAAACGATGCGGCTCATGGAGTCGAGCCGGCCATAAAAGCGCCCGATGTAGGCGATGAAGGCGGTCAGCACGCCCACGGTGATGTCCTGCTCGGACACCAGCCAGATGCCGAAAGCCCACACCACCAGCAAGCCGATCTCGGTCAGCAGCGAGACGGTGGGGGTGAACAGCGACCAGGTCTTGTTGAGCTTGTCATTGGCCTGCAGGTTGTACTGGTTGGCGGTGCGAAAGCGGTCGGCCTCGCGCTGTTCTTGCGCAAAGGCCTTGACGACGCGGATGCCCGGGATGGTGTCGGCCAGCACGTTGGTGACCTCGCCCCAGACGCGGTCGATCTTTTCGAAACCGGTGCGCAGGCGATCGCGCACCAGGTGGATCAGCCAGGCGATGAAGGGCAGGGGCACCAGGGTGACCAGGGCCAGCCAGGGATTGATGGAGATGAGGATGGCCGCCGTCATGGCGATCATCAGCACGTCGGTGGCGAAATCGAGCGCGTGGAGCGACAAAAAGACGTTGATGCGGTCGGTTTCGGAGCCGATGCGGGCCATCAGGTCGCCGGTGCGCTTGCTGCCGAAGTAGTCGAGCGACAGGCGCAGCAGGTGCTCGAACGTGGCGGTGCGCAGGTCGGCCCCGATGCGTTCAGACACCAGTGCGAGCACGTAGGTGCGTGCCCAGCCCAGCGCCCAGGCGGCCAGGGCCGACGCCAGCAGGCCGGACAGCAGCAGCAGCACGTGCTCGGTGTCGATGGCCTGGCCGTTCTGGAACGGGATCAGGATCTCGTCCATCAGCGGCATGGTGAGGTAGGGCGGCACCAGCGTGGCGGCGGTGCCAGCCAGGGTCAGCAGGAAGCCGGCCAGCAGCATGCCCTGGTAGGGGCGGGCAAAACGCCACAGGCGCAGCAAGACCCAGGTCGAAGGTGTGACCTGTTTGTCAGGGTGGCAGACGGGGCACTCGTCACGTTCGGGGGGCAGCGGGGCGTGGCACACGGGGCAGTGGGCCGTGTCCTCGTCCTCGGGGGTGAGACCGGTGGCGCGAATGTGCTGCTGCCGCTCAAACTGGTCAGTCAGGCGCTGCAGGGCTTCTGGCTGGCCCATCGTGAGGTGCCAGGTGCCCAGGCTGTGGGTAGGGGTACGCAGGGTCAGCGTGGCGACACCGGCATGATCGTGGTGCGCGAGCGACAAATCGGGGCTCAGGCGCCATGATTGCCACGCCCCTTGCGCACTGGCCCGCGCATGCAGATGATGGTCGGTGAGGACAAGTTCGCCCTCGGCAAAATGAAGTTGTGCGTTCAGGTCAACCGTCAGCCGGGTGAGAACGTTCTCTCCGGATACCAGTGGCGGTTGCGCGCTGGCAAGGGAATGGCGAGGGTGCATGGAGTGAGCCGGACCGATGAGTGCCACACGGGAAGTCTCCCAAGGCCGTGGCGGCATTCTGACCGATGCGGCTCGGCCCATGTTGACTTTCTGACCCTTGAAGACCGCGGTGAATGGACAAGATGCAGTCAGACAGGCTGAACATGAGCAAGAAGAACGACATCACGTTGCTGCGGGTCAATTACCTGCGCGGGCCCAATATCTGGACCTACCGCCAGGTGCTGGAGGTGTGGCTGGATCTGGGTGAGCTGGAAGACTGGCCTTCCCACAAACTGCCCGGGTTCAACGCCCGCCTGACGGCCTTGCTGCCGGCCCTGGTCGAGCACCACTGCGGTGTGGGTGAGCGGGGCGGCTTCGTCCAGCGGCTGGAAGAGGGCACCTGGGCAGGCCACATCCTCGAACATGTGATCATCGAGTTGCTGAACCTGTCGGGCATGCCCACCGGTTTCGGCCAGACCCGCAGCACCTCGCAGCGCGGGGTGTACCGCATGGTGTTCCGCGCCCGCGACGAGCAGGT
Organism: Aquabacterium sp.; assembly: GCA_017989885.1. Taxonomy (GTDB): domain Bacteria; phylum Pseudomonadota; class Gammaproteobacteria; order Burkholderiales; family Burkholderiaceae_C; genus Aquabacterium. The sequence continues at coordinate 4,443 of JAGNPA010000045.1, read as the reverse complement.
CGCCCGTCTGGCCCTGGCCGAGGGGCACGCCCTGCTGATGGCCGCCATCAACGACGAGCCGTTCGATGTGCCTGCGGCCGTCGCGCGGCTGCGCAACCAGATCGACGACTGCTACCTGGGCCCCAGCACGGCGGCCATCGTGGGCGCCGCCACCGACCGGGGCATCCCGCACATCCGTCTGAACGACGGCAACCTGGTCCAGTTGGGCCATGGGCGGGCGCAACGCCGCATCTGGACGGCCGAGACGGACAAGACCAGCGCGATCGCCGAGGCGATTGCCGGCGACAAGGACCTGACCAAGACCCTGCTGAAATCCTGCGGGGTGCCGGTGCCCGAGGGCGAGGTGGTGGACAGCCCCGAGGCCGCCTGGGAAGCCGCACAGGACATTGGCCTGCCGGTGGTGGTCAAGCCGCTCGATGGCAACCACGGCCGGGGCGTGTCGCTGGAGTTGACCGAGCGTGCCGACATCGAGGCTGCGTTCAAGATCGCCGAGGCCGAGGGCAGCGAGGTGATCGTCGAGCGTTACGTGCGCGGCGACGAGCACCGGCTGTTGATCGTCGGCGGCAAGATGGTGGCCGCCGCCAAGGGAGAAAGCCTGTGGATCACCGGCAATGGCCGTGACACGGTGCTGCGCCTGATCGAAGACCAGCTCAACAGCGATCCGCGCCGAGGCGATGCCGAAGAGTTCCCGCTGGAGACCATCGTGCTGGAGCGCGAGCCGGCGATGCGCCTGTTGCTGGAGCGTCAGGGCCTGAACGCCGAGGCCGTGCCCAAGGCAGGTCAGAAGGTGCTGGTGCAGCGCAATGGCAATGTGGCCATCGATTGCACCGACGACGTGCACCCTGACATTGCCTATCTGGCCTCTCTGGCCGCGCGCGTGGTGGGCCTGGACATCGCCGGCATCGACCTGGTGGTGGAAGACATTGCCCAGCCGCTGGCGCCGCAGCGTGGGGCGGTGGTCGAAGTCAACGCCGGCCCGGGTTTGCTGATGCACCTCAAGCCTGCCGAAGGCTTGCCGCGTCCTGTCGGGCAGGCCATTGTCGACAACCTGTTCGATGAAGACGAGACGGGGCGCGTGCCCATCATCGGTGTGGCGGGCTCGCAGGGGGTGGGTCACATCGCCCGCCTGACGGCGTGGTTCCTGCACCTGAGTGGCAAGGTGGTGGGCCTGGCCTGCAGCGAGGGCCTGTTTCTGGGCTCGCGTTGCGTCGAGTCCGGCAACCGCGCCAACTTTGCGGCGGCCGAACGCCTGCTGATGAACCGCGAGGTCAATGCCATCGTGGTGGAGAACGGGCCAGTGTCCATCCTCGACGATGGCCTGGCTTACGACCGCTGCCAGGTCGGCCTGGTGACGGATCTGCGTGGCGCCGAGGCCCCGGTGGAGCCGGCGCTGGCCGCGCACGACATCCATGAGCCCGAGCAGATGTTCAAGGTGCTGCGCACCCAGGTCGACGTGGTGCTGCCCGAAGGCGTGGCCGTGCTGCATGCGGCCGATGCACGTCTGGTCGAGATGGCCGATCTGTGCGACGGCGAGGTCATTTTCTACGACGTCGATCAGCATAGCCCGGTCATGGTGGCGCACCGCGCCAAGGGCGGGCGCACCGTGTCGGTGGCCGACAACCATGTGCTGCTGACCCACAACGGCCATGCGCCAGTGCGCTGCATCGACCTGGACAGCGCCTCGGCGCGCCGGGTGATGGGCGGCTTGACCCGTCACCCGCTGCCGGGCGCCGGGGTGCAGGCCTTGCTGGCGGCCGTCGCCGTGGCCTGGGCCCTGGACATTTCGCCGGAGCTGATGGCCGCCGGCATGGAAACTTTCGACCCGACCGCGCAGGCCGTGCGCTGAGCGCGGCCCGATCTCACGACGCGAACATTCGACGCGAACACCAAGAGACAAAGAGATGGACGTTTCTCGCATCCGGGCCCTGCGTGGCCCCAATCTCTGGAGCCGCCAGACGGCCATCGAGGCCGTCGTGGCCTGTGAGCCGTTCGAGCGCACGCTGGAGACACTGCCCGGCTTTGAAGATCGCCTGCGCAAGCTGTTCCCGTCCCTCGGGGCACTGCGCCCGGCGGGTCGGCCCGATCACATCTCGCTGGCCCATGTGCTGGAAGCGGCCACGCTGGCGCTGCAGGCGCAGGCCGGTTGCCTCGTCACCTTCGGCCGCACGACGGCCACCCTGGAAGACGGCATCTACCAGGTGGTGGTTGAGTACAGCGAAGAGGCCGTTGGCAAGTTGGCGCTCAAGCACGCACAGGCCCTGATCGCGGCGGCGCTGCAGGACACGGCCTTTGATTTGCAGGCGGCCCTGGCCGAGCTGCGCGATCTGGACGAGGACGTGCGACTGGGGCCCAGCACCGGGGCCATCGTGGCGGCCGCAGCCGCGCGTGGCATTCCCTGGCGCCGCCTGACGCAAGGCAGCCTGGTGCAGTTCGGTTGGGGCGCCAGGCAGCGCCGCATCTGGGCCGCCGAGGTGGATTCGACCAGTGCCGTGTCGGAGTCCATTGCTCAGGACAAGGACCTCACCAAGCGCCTGCTGGCCGCTGCGGGCGTGCCCGTGCCGATTGGCCGCCCGGTGCGCGATGTGGACGACGCCTGGGCCGTGGCCCTGGAAATTGGGCTGCCGGTGGTGGTCAAGCCCCAGGATGGCAACCAGGGCAAGGGCGTGACGGTCAACATCGTCAGCCGCGATCACCTGGAGATCGCCTACAAGGCCGCGGCCGAGATCGGCACCGTCATGGTCGAGAAGTACCTGCCGGGACACGATTTCCGCCTGCTGGTGGTGGGCGACAAGCTGGTGGCGGCCGCTCGCCGTGAGCCGGCGCACGTGATCGGCGACGGCATCCACACCGTGCGCGAACTGGTGGACGAGGTCAACAAGGATCCGCGCCGCGGCGATGGCCACGCCACCTCGCTGACCAAGATGCGCCTGGATGACATCGCGGTGGCGCGCCTGGGCATCCAGGGCCTGACCCCCGACGCCATCCCGGAGGAGGGCCGTCGGGTCATCCTGCGCAACAACGCCAACCTGTCCACCGGGGGCACGGCCACCGATGTGACCGACACGGTGCACCCGGCCGTGGCGGCGCGCGCCATTGCCGCTGCGCAGACCATCGGTCTGGACATCTGTGGGGTGGACGTGCTGGCCGAGGGCATGCACCAGCCGCTGGAGGCTCAGAACGGCGGGATCGTCGAGGTCAATGCCGCGCCGGGGCTGCGCATGCACCTGTCACCCTCGTTCGGCAAGGGGCGCAACGTGGGCGAGGCCATGGTGGCCCATCTGTTCAAACCGGGCGAGGACGGTCGCATCCCCGTGGTGGCCGTGACCGGCACCAATGGCAAGACCACCACTGCCCGCCTGACCGCGCACCTGCTGGCCACCAGCGGCCTGCGTGTGGGCATGACCAACACCGATGGCGTGTACGTCAACGGTCGCCAGATCGACAGCGGTGACTGCTCCGGCCCCAAGAGCGCCCGCAGCGTGCTGATGCACCCCGATGTGGACGCTGCGGTGTTCGAAACCGCCCGCGGTGGCATCCTGCGTGAAGGCTTGGGGTACGACCGCTGCCAGACGGCGGTGGTGACCAACATCGGCGCCGGTGACCACCTGGGCCTGAACTACATCACCACGGTCGAAGACCTGGCCGTGCTCAAGCGCGTCATCGTCATGAATGTGGCCGAAGACGGCTACGCGGTGCTCAACGCCACCGACCCCATCGTGGTGGCCATGGCCGCCAAGTGCCCGGGCGGTGTCATCTACTTCTCGGCCGAGCCGCACAACCCCGTGCTGACCGCGCACCGTGCGCAGGGCAAGCGCAGCATCTGCATTGATGGCGATGCCATTGTCGTGGCCGAGGGCAGCTGGCGCGAGTTGCTGCCGCTGCGCGACATTCCCATCACCCGCAACGGCACGATCGGCTTCCAGATCGAGAACGTGATGGCGGCTGTGGGTGCCGCGTGGAGCAGTGGCCTGGACTGGGATTTGATCCGTCGCGGTCTGGCCAGCTTCGTCAACGATGCCGACAACGCACCGGGTCGCTTCAACGTGATGGACTACAAGGGCGCCACCGTCATTGCCGACTATGGCCACAACCCCGACGCCATGCGCGCTCTGGTGGCCGCCGTGAACGCCTTGCCAGCCCAGCGCCGGTCGGTGGTGATCAGTGGCGCCGGTGACCGGCGTGACGAAGACATTCGCGAGCAGACCGTCATCCTGGGGCAGGCCTTTGATGAGGTCATCCTGTTTCAGGATGCCTGCCAGCGTGGCCGCTCCGATGGCGAGGTCCTGAAACTCTTGCGCGAGGGGCTGGCCGATGCCCCCCGCGTCCAGCACATCGCCGAAATTCGCGGCGAATTCCTGGCCATCGATACCGCCCTGGGCCGCTTGCAACCGGGGGATTTGTGCCTGGTGCTGGTGGACCAGGTCGAGGAGGCGCTCACTCACC
>JAGNPA010000330.1 GCA_017989885.1 Aquabacterium sp. | reverse complement strand
CACGTCGTCGAGCGTACCGATCACGCTCTTGAGCACCCAGATGGTGATGACCAGGGGGAGCCAGACGAGCAGGCCGGTGAGGATGTATTTCTTCACTGTGGGGGGAGGGGAGAGGGCGCGTGGCCGGATGCCTGGGCAGGCAGACTGGCCTGTATTGTCAGGCCAGTCTGTGTCAGCGTGTGGGTATCAGTGGCAGGCGCACGATCCACCGCAGGGCGTGCCCCCGGTGTCACCGCCCGATGCGGTGCTGGATTCGGGGGCCGCCGCCGCCGCAGCGGCGGCGCCTGTGGCCGGGGCGCTGGTGCCGCCGGAGCCACCACGGAAGTCGGTGGCATACCAGCCCGAACCCTTGAGCTGGAAACCCGCAGCCGTGATCTGCTTCTGGAAGCTCTCGGCGCCGCAGGCGGGGCAGGTGGTGAGCACGGGATCAGAGATTTTTTGCAAAACGTCCTTGGCATGACCACAGGACGAGCATCGGTAGGCGTAAATCGGCATGGCCTGGCCTCTAGAAAAGCGGTAATTGTAAAAGAATCGCGCAGCCCGCCAGCCCCAGGGCGGTATCAGGCTGCCCATGCCCGGAGATGAGGGCGTCTGCGGCAAAACTCAAGAGGCCGAATCAGGCGTGTCAGTGCTTCTTGTGGGCAGGGACTGCAGCGTGGGTGGGGTGCTGGGCATGGCCGGCATGGGCCAGTGCCTGGGTGATCGACTGGCCGCGGTGGCGGATCACCTCCGGCGCCAGCGTACCCATCAACATGCCCAGGACGGACGCGGCCAGGCCCAGCAGGTTGGGCGGAATCATGGCATCGGGCGCCACGGTGTTCGCCACCAGCCAGACGCCCATGCCCAGCACGGCCGAGAACAGCGCCCCTTGCGTGTTGGCCCGCTTCCAGAATGCACCGGCAACGAGCGGCACGAACGCACCGGTCAGGGTCACGTTGTAGGCGTTTTGCACCATTTCGTACATCGTGCTCTCGCTGTTGAGGGCGAACAGCAGCGCGCAGGTCGTGAAGGTCACCAAGATGATCCGCAACGTCAGCAGGAACTGACGATCGCTCATGTGCGGCACGAAGGGGCGCAGCACGTTCTCGGTGAAGGTGGCAGTGGGGGCGAGCAGGGCTCCTGATGCGGTGGACAAGATGGCCGACAACAGGGCGCCAAAGAACATCACCTGAGCCCACACAGGCATCTTGCCCAGCACCAGATCAGGCAGGATGCGCTGGATCTCTCGGGCGTCTTCCGAGGCGAAAAGCTGGGCCAGCTCGGGGTGTGCCATCAGGGCCGCGAAGGCAATGTAGATGGGGATGGCCGCGATGATGAGGTAGGCGGCGGCGCCAAGGATGGTGCCGTGCATGGCGGTCTTCTCGTCCTTGGCGCTGGTCATGCGCTGGAACACGTCCTGCTGCGGGATCGAGCCAAAGGCAAAGGCCAGGAAGGCGCCGGCCATCGCCCACCAGGCGGTCGCGTCCATCTCGGCGGGAAACATGTTGAACTTGCCCTGGGCGTGGGCCTCGGCGATCACTTTCTCGAAGCCACCGGCTTGCCCGCCCACCAGCCAGGCCACCAGCGAGAGCCCGATCACGATGATCACCGTCTGGAACAGGTCGGTGAAGGCCACCGACCACATGCCGCCAAACACCGTGTAGACGAGCACGATGGCCGCGCCGATGATGATGGCGTGGTTCAAGGTCATGGCGCCGCCGGAGAGCACATGGATCACCAGTCCCAGCGCCGTCAACTGGGCCGAGGTCCAGCCCAGGTAGCTCACCACGATCGCCACACTGGTCAGCACTTCCACCGACTTGCCGTAGCGCACCTTGTAAAAGTCACCGATGGTCAGCAGGTTCAGGCGGTAGAACAGCTTGCTGAACAGCAGCGCCGCCAGCACCAGGCAGACCGTGGCGCCAAAGGGGTCGCCCGGAATGGCGTTGAGGCCACCGCTGGCAAACGTGGCCGACACCGACAGCACCATTTCGGCCCCGAACCAGGTGGCGAACACCGTGGCCACGTTCATGTACAGCGGCAGGCTGCGCCCGGCCACCAGGTAGTCCTTGGCCCCATGAACCCGGCGTGCGGCCAACAGGCCAATGCCGATGGTCACCAGCAGGTACAGAATCACAAAAACGATCAGGGTCGAGTTCATGTCGAACGTCCGGGAAAGCAGGAGTGTGGAGGGAGTCGGCGCGCAGTGTAGTGCCTGCGGCAGCCTTAGATGACCCCCAGGCCGTGCAGTCTGAGCACAAGTTGTGCCGTCAGCAGGCCCAGCACGAAACCCACCCCGACCCAGACGATCATCGACAGCAGCCGATTGGTCTGACGCTGCTCGGCCAGCATGGCAGCCAGGTCACGACGCAACTTGGCGTCGCCGTGCTCCAGGTTGTGGTGAATCAGGCGCGGCAGCTCGGGCAGCATCTTGGCGTAGCGGGGCGCTTCACGCTTGATGCGGGCCCACAAACCACGCATGCCCACCTGCTCGTGCATCCACCGCTCCAGGAAGGGCTTGGCCGTGCTCCACAGGTCCAGATCCGGGTCGAGTTCACGTCCCAGGCCTTCGACGTTGAGCAGCGTCTTTTGCAGCAGCACCAACTGAGGCTGGATCTCGACGTTGAACCGCCGCGAGATCTGGAACAGTCGCATCAGCACCTGGCCCAGCGAGATTTCCTTGATCGGGCGGTCGAAGTAGGGCTCGCACACCGTGCGGATGGCGCCTTCCAGCTCGTCCACCCGGGTGTTCGCAGGCACCCAGCCGCTTTCGATGTGCAGTTCGGCCACGCGCTTGTAATCACGGTGGAAGAAGGCGATGAAGTTCTGCGCCAGGTAGTCCTTGTCCACCTCGGTGAGCGTGCCGATGATGCCGAAGTCCAGCGCGATGTAGCGCCCGAAGGTGGCCGGATCCAGACTGACCTGGATGTTGCCCGGGTGCATGTCGGCGTGGAAGAAGCCGTCGCGGAAGACCTGGGTGAAGAAGATGGTCACGCCATCGCGGGCCAGCTTCTTGATGTCGACCCCGGCGGCACGCAGGCGGCTCATCTGGCTGATGGGCACGCCCTTCATGCGCTCCATCACCATCACGGTAG
>JAGNPA010000329.1 GCA_017989885.1 Aquabacterium sp. | reverse complement strand
GCCCAGGATGGCTTCGGCTTCCTTGCCGGTCAGGTTCTTCGGACGCAGGTCCACCAGCATCACGTGGCTTTCGGTGCGGCCCGAGACGATGCGCAGACCGCGCTTCGTCAGGGTGTCAGCCAGCGCGGCGGCGTTCTTCACCACCTGCTGTTGGTAGGCCTTGAACTCAGGCGATGCGGCTTCCTTGAAGGCCACGGCCTTGCCAGCGATGACGTGCATCAGCGGGCCGCCCTGGATGCCCGGGAAGATGGCGCTGTTGATCTTCTTGGCGATCTCTTCACCACGCATCAGGATGATGCCGCCACGTGGGCCGCGCAGGCTCTTGTGGGTGGTGGAGGTGACCACGTCGGCAAACGGCACCGGGTTGGGGTACACACCTGCGGCGATCAGACCGGCATAGTGGGCCATGTCCACCATGAAGTAGGCGCCGATTTCCTTGGCGATCTTGGCAAAGCGCTCGAAGTCGATGCGCAGGGCAAAGGCCGAGGCGCCGGCGATGATCAGCTTGGGCTTGTGCTCACGCGCCAGCGCTTCCATCTTGTCGTAATCGATGTCTTCGGCGGCGTTCAGGCCGTAGGACACGACCTTGAACCACTTGCCCGACATGTTCAGCGGCATGCCGTGGGTCAGGTGGCCACCTTCGGCCAGGCTCAGGCCCATGATGGTGTCGCCAGGCTGCAGCAGCCCGAAGAACACGGCCTGGTTGGCCTGCGAGCCGGAATTGGCCTGCACGTTGGCGTACTCGGCGCCGAACAGGGCCTTGAGGCGGTCAATGGCCAGTTGCTCGACCACGTCCACGTGTTCGCAGCCACCGTAGTAGCGCTTGCCGGGATAGCCTTCGGCGTACTTGTTGGTCAGCTGGGAGCCCTGGGCTTCCATGACGGCCGGCGAGGTGTAGTTCTCGGAGGCGATCAGCTCGATGTGGTCTTCCTGACGCTGGTTCTCAGCCTGGATGGCTGCAAACACCTCAGGGTCAACGTTGGCAATGGTGTGTTGGGCACGGTCAAACATGACTTGGCAGTCCTCTTCAAGGTTGAAGTCCCGCAGCACTGACCCATCCAGATCAGGTGTGAGGGCTGCCCAGGCGAACGGCTGACTCAGCCCGGGCATTAGAAGCCCCTAGGGCTGGCTGCGCTCCCCGGTGGTTCACCACCTCAGGCGGCGCCGTCAGAATGTGACGGCAGCACGCCATGTATCGCCAGTTGCGCAGCGTTTTCCATTGTAGCGGCATGGGCCCGGCTCACGCCAGTGCGGGGGCATCAGACACCCGCCGCCCCATGCCATCTCAGGCGCTCACAAGGTGAGCATCGCCACCTGCTCGACGGCAGGGCTGGTCACCGGCGGCTTGACGCTGCTGGCAGCTGGGGCCACCGACACCGGGGTGGACTCGGCCGAGGGCGCAGCGGGCTGAACCGACGATGCCGCGACCGGGGCCGGCGCCTGGGCCACGATCCGTGACGCGTTGGACACGTTCACCGGCACCTGCTTGCCCAAGGCCACTTGGCGCAGAAACGACTGCTCGGCCAGCACCTTGGCGCCGTAGCCACCGTCGTGGGTCATGTTGGCGGCGCCCACGTAATACTTCAGGCCGCCTTCCACACTGCCTGCACGGCGGATGCAGTCCTTGAGCACCTGCACACCCACGCGCAAGTTTGTCACCGGGTCGAAGGCCGCGTTGCGCCCGCCAAACACCTCGTACTTTTCACGGTGGATGCCCGTCATCACCTGCATCAGGCCCTGAGCGCCCACATGGCTCTGCGCAAACGGGTTGAAGCCCGACTCGATGGCCATGATCGCCAGCACCAAGGTTGGCTCCAGCCCCACACGCTGCCCCACGTCCCAGGCCTCCTGAACCAGACGGCTGATAGGCTCGGGGGCCACGCTGTAACGACGCGCGATCCAGTAGGCCACGGCCGCCTGCTGACGGCTCAGCTCCGACGGGTCGGTCGCGGTGGCACGCTGAATGGCCTCTGGTTCGGCCATGGCCAGCAAGATGTCCTGGCTGGCCGCCTCGGCATCGTCACTCGCCATCGCCCGGTTCGTGGCGCGGTCGGTCAACCAGCCCAGGGTCTGGTGCTCCAGGCGGTGACGCACATCGGGGCGACCGGCCAGAAAGACCACACCGACCACGGCCACCAGGCCGAGCATGGCCAAGGTGTTGTGGCTCACACGACGCAGGCCCAGCAACACATCCTGAACAAACTGCCGCATGGCCGCCCGCCAAGCCTGGGGGCGGAACGACGACGCCACCGTCGCCTGCGACACTTCCACTTCTTCAACCATCACGGTGGCCTCAAGGCCTGCCGTTGCACGTTCACACGCTGTCATGGTGCTCCTTTCTTCGCCGCCGCACTCACAACCGGCACGCAATCGGTCTCGATCACGCGCCGCGCAGGTACGGCATTGATAATCACCCTGGCAAAAAGATGGCGGGACCGTGCAAGTCACTCACCACCGCGAAGGGGCCTGTCGTGTACATCTACGTACAGACCCGAATGAAAACGCCAGGGCTGGCAGCGGTGCGCCACGGTGTGTGACGCAAGGGGAAACCCGGTAAAAAATGTCACCGGATCCAACATGCGCGGATTCTAGGCAAGCCTGTAATAACCAGTCAAGCATAAAGAACAACTTCTTTATAACCAAAATCATGAAATATCGCGACTTGCGAGAATTTGTAACCGGCCTGGAACGCCAGGGCGAGCTCACCCGCATCAGCGAGCCCGTGTCCACTTACCTGGACATGACGGCAGTTAGCGACCGCGTGCTGCGCGCTGGCGGACCCGCCCTCTGGTTCGATCACCCGATTGGGCGGGTGGAAGGGGCGACAGGCACGCCACGCGCCTATGGCACCCCGGTCCTCGCCAATCTGTTCGGCACCCCCAAACGCGTGGCCCTCGGCATGGGTGCCGACGACGTCAGTGAGCTGCGGGACATTGGCCGCGTGCTCGCCAGCCTGAAGGAGCCCGAGCCGCCCCGCGGACTGAAGGACGCCGGCAAGCTCATCCAGATGGCCAAGGCGCTGTGGGACATGAAGCCCAGCACCGTGCGCAACGCGCCCTGTCAGGCCGAAGTGCGCGAAGGCAGCGAGG
>JAGNPA010000328.1 GCA_017989885.1 Aquabacterium sp. | reverse complement strand
ACCCACAGCAGCAAGTGGCGCTGAAACTGGCGCTGCTGCAAGCCTGCCACCGCGACCGCCTGGCCATGGACAAGCCCGAGGTGCTGCTGGCGGCTGTGGCCGAGGTCGGGCTGGAGGTGGACTCAGCCCGCGCCATCTTGGACAGCGACGAGTTTGCCGACGAGGTGCGTGAGCGGGAGAGCTTCTACACCAGCCACGGCATCCACTCGGTGCCCGCCGTGGTGGTGAACAACCGGCATCTCATCTCGGGCGGACAACCCGTGGAGGTGTACGAGCGCGCGCTGCGGGAGATTGCGGCGCAGCAGTAAGCGATCCGCGAGCAATTCGGGCTCCACCGACGTTGACGTCGCTTCACCTCACACGATGGGCTTGGCCATGTGGTGAGAACTGAGCTCGAACCCCTTGCTGAGGTAAACACGGTGCGCAGCGTGGCGTGTGTAGCCGGTGTCCAGGTGAACGGCCTGACACCCTTGTTGACGTGCATACTCAGCCAGCCAATCTAGCAGCAGGCCAGCAAAGCCTTGGCCGCGCGCCTCGGGCAAGGTGGTGAGGTCATCGATGTAGAGCACCCGGCCCCACGCCATGAACTCCGCCAAACGAAACCCCGCCGCGCTTTTCACGCGCCCCTCATCGCGCAGGGCCAGGATCTGAAACCCTTGCGCCTCCTGACGACGCACTTGCGGAACGAATCGATCTCGCGTGAGGTGAGGACGCAACACCGCATAGACGTCAAAGCAGGCATCCAGCTCGGCGTCGGACTGCGCCAGAAAAATGTCGGGGTTCAAAGGAGATGTCATGACGATGCGGCCTCACTCCCATTTTCCACCACTCAAGGCTGCTTGATCAGAGAGCAGCTCATGATTCGCCAAGGGGCGCCCTGTCCAGACACGGGCAGTTGACGCACCAGCGCCCAGCGCCATTTCACGAAAGGCTCTGAGTTCAACCTGCGTGAACCCACCATCTGGATTTCCCAGTGGGTGCATGACCACGCTGGGCGCCACGCGCAACCAACCTTTGCCAAGCACACGCTGGAGTTGGAGCCGGATCAGCGCTTCAGCACTGGCAAAGTCTGAAACCAGCGACCGTGGGTGCGCGAAAGGCTGGATGAGTTGAGCAGGCTCGGACGCCGATGCCAGGCGCGCTTGCGCACCTGCGCCCAAGATGACCTTGGGTTTGGGCGGCAAGGAAAGCGCTATCTCCGCAACTTCTGATATTTCCAGACCGGTTTTCAGATTCTTCAGGGTCAGAAGATTCGGCGAGATCTGGATGTAAACGAGTGGGCTGAAGAATGACAACATGAGTCCGTCACCGCTCCGTCACACCCGTGACCGCCAGCGTCTGCGTGCCCGTCACAATCATCCGCACCATCAACACCAGCTGCTCGGTCAACTCATGCAGCTTCTCGGGCGGTGCATCCATGATGGTGGCGCCAATGGCAAACACCAGCCGGGTGATGGCTTTGGCCGTTAGCGCGGGTTCAAACAAACCGGTTTTGTTCAGTTCGGCCAGGCGAATCAAGTCCAGGCGCAGCTCTTCTTCGAAGTAGTTCAGCTGCCGGTCCACGGCCTGTTTGAAGGCGTCGGACCCCACCGAGCCTTCGCGCAGCAAGATGTGCAGCAGCTTGTCGTCGCTGCGCAGCTGCTCCATGAACGCCTCGACCGAACCCCGCACCACACTGCGGTCGGCGCGCGCACGCTTGCGGGCCTCACCAATGATCTGGCGCAGCGACTGCCCTGCCCGCTCGATCAAGGCCACGGCCAGCTCGTCCATGTCCCGGAATTGTCGATAAAAGCTGTTGGGGGCAATGCCCGCCTCGCGTGCCACTTCGCGCAAACTCAAGGAGGAAACGCTGCGGTTCGGCCCGGCCAGCTTCAGGGCGGCCTCAATGATGTCATCTCGTGAAATGACGGCTTTTCGCCCAGGCGTGCCCGCCGTCATCGGCTTGTTCACAGGGATGTCAGATAGGGCGGTCAGGATGTGGCTCATGGGATGCGTGGCCTAGGCAACATCATGTCGCCCAGCAATTAATGCACAAGTGTATAGACAAATGTCTGCGTGTGCGTATACTTCGATCATCAAGATTCAAGAACCACCTCTGTGACTGTTTCCTTCTCTGCTTCTCGCGGTCAGGCCAATGTGGCGCCCAGCACCTTGCGCAAGGTGGTGGCGCCCTTTGTGAATCCGGGCATCTTCGACTTCTGGGTCAGCAAGCTGAACCCGGCGTGGTCGTGGGACCGTCCTTTGGCCCGCGTGGTCGATCGCAAGGTCGAGGCACTCGACACCGTCACCCTGGTGCTCAAGCCCAATGCCCATTGCGGCAGCTTTGTCCCGGGTCAGCACATCAACGTCACCGCCGAGGTCAATGGCCGTCGCACCACGCGCAGCTACAGCCACACGGGCATTCCGCGCCGCGATGGCCGCATCTCGCTCACCATCAAGCGGGTGGACAAGGGCGTGCTCAGCACGCACCTGTGCCAACACACCCAGGTGGGCGACGTGCTGGAGCTGGGCGCCGCCTTTGGCGAGATGACCCTGCCCGCCAAGCCCGAAGGCGAATGGCTGTTCCTGGCGGCCGGCAGCGGCATCACCCCGCTGATGAGCCTGACGCGCAGCCTGGCCGCGCAGAACATGCCGGTGGACCTGACCCTGATCTACTGGGCCAAGACCCGTGCCGAGCTGTGCTTTGCCCGCGAATTGCGCGCGCTGGCCGTCCAGTTCCCGCGCTTCAAGCTGCAGTTCGTCCTTGAGAAAGAAGCCGAGTTGCTGCAGGGTGAAGAGTCGGGCCTGATCAGCGACGAGCAACTGGCCCGCGTCGTGGGCAAGCTGTCGGCCAAGCAGGTGTACGCCTGCGGCCCCAGCGGTTTTGTCGACGCCGCCCGCAGCCTGACCGAAGGCCAGGTGCGCAGTTTCATGGCCGAGGGCTTCACGCCCATGGCCCCGATCACGGTGGCCGATGCGGCCACGGCCACGGTGAAGGTTCACCTGACTGCCAGCCAGCGCGACCTGGAAATTCCCACCAACCTGTCCATCTTGGACGCGCTGGAAGCCCAGGGCCTCAAACCCAAGGTGGGTTGCCGCATGGGCGTGTGCCGCACC
>JAGNPA010000327.1 GCA_017989885.1 Aquabacterium sp. | reverse complement strand
GACTTCAAGCTCAACAGCGCCAGCGCCACCCGCTGGATCGAGAACGACTTTGCTCAGCCGTCCTGACGGCGGCTCTGGCGCAGGGTGTAGAGGTAGAGCCCTTCCACCTTCTCGCGCGCCCAGGGCGTCTTGCGCAGCACCTTGAGGCTGGAGGCGATGCTGGGGTTTTGCGCAAAACAGCGCAGGGCGATGCGCTGTGCCAGGCCCTCCCAGCCGTAGTGGTCCACCAGGTCAGTGAGAAGTTGCTCCAGCGTCAGGCCGTGCAGCGGGTTGCGGGGTTGTTCTTGGTCGCTCATGGGACGAGGTTGTAACGCAAATCAAACTAGGGATGGACACCTTTGAAGGCGTCGCTCTAGTCTGGCTCTGCCTTTCGGCACTCGCCGAGGGGATTTTCCACCTCATACAACCAGGAGAACATCATGGACAAGGGATCTCTGTCGCGCGCACCCGCTTTGAGCCGAACCGTGCGCATCCATGTGCCCAGCGAGGTCGCCTACGATCTGGAAAGGATGCAAAAGGTGACCGCCTCCGTGTTGGGCAAGCTGGGATGCGGCGGCTGCCACTCGGGTCATGTGCTGGAGTTCGTCCACCTCAGGGACTTTGTGATCAACCCCAAGACCCTGGACGTCCAGGAACAGTTCGTCGGCCGCTGAGGGCGCAAGCATGCAAGCGCTGGGCGTGGGCGTGGTGTACTGGCCGATCCTGGACCCCTTGCTGAGGGAGCCCGGATCGCCCGCCACCGTGGTCGAGATCGAACCTCAGGCCTTCTGGGAGATGAGCCACGACGACCGCCACGGCTGGCGCTACCGACCCAACGCGGCCCTGCTCGACGAGCTGGCCGCCCTGCCCCAGGCCAAGCTGATCCACGGCGTGGGTCATCCGGTGGGCGGCACCGTGACCGACCCGCTGGACCACCTCAACTTGCTGCAGGACGCCGTCACGCAACTGGCGCCGGCCTGGGTCAGCGAACACCTGAGCCTCAACCGCTTCGAACGCCCCCAAGGTGGTCACGAGCCCCTCGACCAGGTCGAGCATGCCGGCTTTCTGCTGCCGCCCAGCCAGACCCCCGCCACCACACGCGTGGCGGCCGACAACCTGCAACGGCTGCGCAGTGCCATGGACCGCCCGATGGCGTTCGAGACCGGCGTCAACTACCTGCGCCCCCAGGCTGGCGAGATGAGCGATGGCGATTTTTTCGCCGCCGTGGCCGAGACCAGCGACTGCGGCATCGTGCTGGACCTGCACAACCTGTGGTGCAACGCCTGCAACGGGCGCCAGTCGGTGGACGAGGTGATGGCCCGCCTGCCGCTGGAGCGCGTGTGGGAGGTGCACCTGGCGGGCGGCATGCGCCACGGCGCCTACTGGCTGGACGCCCACAGCGGGCGGATCCCGGAGCCCGTGATCGAGCTGGCGGCACGCTGGATTCCGAAGTTGCCCGCGCTGGGCGCGCTGATGTTCGAGATCCTGCCCGAGCACGTGCCCACGCTGGGACTGGACGAGGTGGCTCAGGAGTTGAACCTGTTGCAGACCATGTGGGCCTTGCGGGCGCCGCGCCTGGTGCACGTGGCCCAGGGCCGCCCTGCCCCCCCGGCGACCGGGCACAGCCGCCCGGAAGACCGCGCCGCCGTGCGCGCCTGGGAGTGCCAGCTGGCCGCCGCCTTGCATGGTGAGGCCCCGGCCGACGCCGCCTTGGCGCGCGACCCCGGCTGCGCGCTGCTGGCACGCTTGATTCAGGACTTTCGGCGGGCCAACCTGACGCGGGCCCTGCGCTTCACGCTCACCACCTTGTTGCTGGGCCTGGGCGAAGACGACACCGAGGCGCTGCTGCAGGCCTACGCGCGCCACAGCCCACCGCAGCCCTTTGCGGCGCTGGAGGCCGAGCAGTTCGCTGCCTTTGTCTGGGGGCACATCGGGCACTGGCCGCACCTGCCGCATCTGTGCGAGGTGCTGGCCTTTGAGCACGCCCTCATCCGCGCCAGCGTGCACGGGCACAGCACGCAACTGCACTGGTCGGTCGACCCGACCCAGGTGCTGGAGGCGCTGGAGGCGGGTCAGCTGCCCCCGCCTCTGCCCATCGTGCACAGCGTCATGCACATCCAGGCGGCCTGAGCACCCACACTCACACGCCGTGAGCGCATCGCATAGGATGGCGGTTGCATCCCGTGAGCCCGCTCTGACCTGACCATGAACCGACTGCCCTCCGAGTGGCGGCGCCTGTACGCGCCCACCGTCCCTGGCTCTGATGCCACCGCACAGGCGGACCTGATCGACGGGACCCATCTGGTCGATGCACAGGGCCGCGTGCGCGCACTGGTGCTGCAACTGGGCCGCCCGGCCGACTGGCGTGCGCTGTCGCGCCTCTGGCAAGGGGTGCAGCTGGACCTGGCCTGGCCCGCGCCGGCCATTGCCGTGTCCGGGAAAGACGGCCACCAGCTGTGGTTTTCACTGGCGCAGCCCGTGCCGGTGGCGCAGGCCCGCGCCCTGCTCACCGCCCTGCAGGCCCGTTACCTGGGGGACGTCGCTGCAGCCCGCGTGGACCTGTGGCCAATGACCGACACCCACGCCCCGCAGGGAGTGCGACACGCAGCCATGATCCCCGCCGAACCCGACCGCCCGGAACATTGGTCGGCCTTCGTGGCCCCCGATCTCGCACCCATCTTCAACGACACGCCCTGGCTCGACCTGCCACCCAATCTGGAAGGGCAGGCCGAGCTGCTGGCCCGCCTGGTCAGCATCTCACCGGATGAGTGGGAGGTGGCACAGGCGCAGCTCGGTGTCACGACGGCAGCCCCGCCGACGCCGACCGCAGCGCCACCTGAACACCGCCCCCCGGCCACGCCAGCCGAGCCCCAGCACTCACCGACCGGTCCGCACACCGACCCGCGCCGCTTCCTGCTCGAGGTGATGAACAACGAGGCCCTCGAGATGCACCTGCGCATCGAAGCCGCCAAAGCGCTGCTGCCCTTGCCTTGACAAACGCGCCACCGGCCTCCGGCATCAGGGCCGCCAGGCCGCCAGGAAAGCCTCCAGATCGGTCACATGCAAGGGTCGGCTGAACAGATAGCCCTGGTAGGCGTGGCAGCCTTGCTGGCCCAGGA
>JAGNPA010000044.1 GCA_017989885.1 Aquabacterium sp. | reverse complement strand
CCCAGGTCCGGCCTTGGTCCGGTCAGCACCCGCCAAGCGTAGGCAGCGTACAGCAGCCAGGCCCCGATCCACAGCACGGCGGCCAGGGTCAGTGGCGACAGCCCCCACGTTGCCAGCGGAAGGAAGGGCAGCGAGGCGCCAGCGCGACTGATCGCCGCCAGGAGCAGCAGCAGGACAGCCGCAGGCAGCCACAGACGCCCGTCCAGCGCGTGACCGGCGTGAACTCGCCCGGCAATCGACATCACCACCAGGATGGCCAGGCCCAGCGCGGCCACCAGCAACAGGTGCTCGCCCGCGCTTTGCCAGGGTTGTTCGCTCAGGTGCCCCACCCCGATCACGCCATAGCCCAGGGCCATGCACCAATACAGCAGGTAGGGGATCAACACCCAGCGCTGCCACAGGGCGCGGCCCACATGCCAGTCGTTGAGCAGGTTCAAGATGGCGGCCGCAGCGGCGCACGCGAGCCAGCCAGACACGCCCGGCCCGGCTTGCGCGAACGTGGCCACCGCGCTCAGGCCGATGGTGAACATGGCCAGATTGCGACGTGGTGGACGGGCCACATAGTCGGCGGTCAAGCCTCCGTACTTGCCCATCACCTCGTTGAACAGGGCCATGGAAATGCGGCTGAGTGCCACGATGACGAGGATCATCAGCAGCCCGATGCTCAGACGCAGCCAGGGCAGCGCCTCGTGGCCCAGCAGAAGGCTGATGTAAAAACCCAAGTGCGCGCCGGTGAGCGCCACCAAGGCATAAAAGAAGGACATGTGGCGCCGCTCAGGGGCACGCCACAGCGGCCCAAAGCTGTGCGCCACCAGACTGAGCATGAAGCCCATGTCCAGGGCGGCCGCCCAAGCGATGCCCACCGACCCCGACAGCAAATAGGCCACGCGCCCACCCAGCCACAGCCACACCAGGCGCTGTACCGGGCGCGGCGGCAGGGCCGCACTGCCGGTGAACTCGGTGAGCGCCGTCAGCAGGAAGCCGGCGATGGAAGCCGCCGCAAAGCCAAACAGCATCTCGTGGGCATGCCACACGAAGGGGCCACCGGGCATGTCGGGCAAGGGCATCCAGCCACTGAGCCAGGCCAGCCAGACGGCCATGACCACGATGCCGTGCAAGGCCGTGAGCAGGAAGAAGGGGCGGAAGGGGCAGCACCACAAGGGTGCCCGTGGGGACAGGAGAGATGCCATGGGGGGAGAAGGTCAGCTTGCGGCAGGCAAGGCAAAGGCCTGCTGGATATCGGGTGCCTGCATGAAGGCGGCGGTGCGCGCGAACACCCATGTCAGATCACGTTGGGCGCGCGCGGTGGTGAGAAGGTGCTCTGACAGCAGGGTGCCAGGCGTGCCACCCATCACCACGATGCGGTCGGCCAACTGCACCGCCTCCATGAGGTCGTGCGTGATCAGCAAGACGGCGCAGTGACGGGCCTGTTGCTGCGCCATCAGCAGGCGGTACATCTCGGCCTTCAGGCCCACGTCCAGCGCCGAAAGCGCCTCGTCGAGCAGCAGCAGATCGGGTTGGGGGGCGAGTGCCCGCGCCAGCGCCACGCGGCTTTGCATGCCGCCCGACAGCTCGGCGGGGAACTTGTCCAGGTCGGTGGTCTGCAGGCCCATGTCCTGAGCCAGTGCCGCTGCGGCTTGCAGGCGCTGGGTGCGGGGCATGCCGCGCGCCTTCAGTCCGAGGGCAATGTTGTCGAGCACGCGCAGCCAGGGCAGCAGGCGGGGCTGCTGGAACATCATGGTCGTGCAGGCAAAGCCGTTGTGGCATTGCCCCTCCCAGGGGGTGAGCAGGCCGGCAGCCAGGTTCAGTACGGTGGACTTGCCGCAGCCCGAGGGGCCGACCAGGGCCACGCACTCACCGGCCTGGACGCGCAGGTGGATGCCTTGCACCACCTCCTTGAAGGCAAAGCGGTGGGTGACCGCCTGCAGGATGAGAGCGGCGCTCATGCGGTGTCCCTCCAGGATTCGACCTTGCGTTTGATGGGTTCGAGCAGCAGGTATTCGATCGCCAGCAGGCTGCCGATCAGGGCCAGGATCCAGGCCATCGAGCCCGCCGTATCGAGGTGGCTGCGGGTCACCGCCAGGGCGGCACCGATGCCGTCCTCGGTGGACAGCAGTTCGGCCATCACGACGATTTTCCAGGACATGCCCAGGGCCGCGATCCAGGCCGGAAACAGGTAGGACACGACGTGAGGCAGGTAGATGTCGGTGAGGGTGAGGCGGGGGCCCAGGCCCAGCATGCGGGCCACGTCCTTGAGTTGGCCATCCAGCGTGCGGGTGCCCTGCATGGCCCCCACGAAGATGATGGGAAAGCAGGCCACGAACACCGTGAACACCGGTGTGCCGTCGCCTGCGCCAAACCACAGCAACGCCAGGATCAGCCAGGCAATGGGGGGCATGCCCATCAACACCGTGATGATGGGGCGCGAGGTCATGGACGCCGTCATCGACACCCCGGCGGCCAGGCCCAGCACGCTGCCCGCCACCACCGACAGGCCGAAGCCGATCAGCGCTCGTCGGGCCGTGGTGACGATTTCGGGCCAGGCGCTGCCGTCTTGCAGCAGGCCCTGCAGGGTGCGCAAGGCCTCGATCGGGGTGGGCAGGATCAGGGTGCCCAGCTGTGTGGCGGTGGCATCCCAGGCCGTCAGGAACAGGCAGATGGCGGCGATGGAGCCCCAGCCGCTCCACAGATAGTGACCCGTGGTGCGCAGGCTCTCGCTCAGTGCCAGACGCAGCAGGTGCAGGCGCGACAGGGACGCCAGCGCCGGGGGACGATCGGGCGTGGTCATGGGATGTGCGGGGTGTCGTAGAAGGCGTCGTCAGGCAGCTTGCCGCCGGTGAGCGCCGGGTTGTGCGCGTGCAGTTGTTGCAGAAAAAAGCGCAGCTCGGGCTTGGCCTGGCTCACGCTGACGTGGCGCATCTGGCTGGCGGCCAGGGCGTCGGCCACCGCTTCGGGTGTGAGCAGGTCGATGCGCCGGGCCACCATCTGGCCACAGACCAGGGGCTGCTTCTGGCACGCGGCCAGGGACTGGGCGTAGGCCTGCATCACGCGGGTTTGCAGCGCGCGGTCGGCCAGGGCCGTGCCCATCACGGCAATGCCGGCCTGCGGGATGCGGGCCTCACGTTTGAGCAGGCGACCCCATTCCCGCTGCAGGTCTACGCTGCGGTGCAGTTCGGGGGCCACCACATTGATGGGGAATGAGCGGGTTTTGCGCAAGGCCATCGACACGGCAGGTTCGGCAAGCAGGGCGTGGTCCACGCGCCGCGTGATCAGCAGCTGCATGGCGTCCAGGGGGGAGCCCACGTAGCGCAGCTTGAAGTCCTTGCGGGCATCCAGACCCGACTGTCGCGCCAGCACGCCGAACACGATGTCGGGCATGTCGGCGCGGTAAGGCATGGCCACCTCCTGGCCCTTGAAGTCGGCCAGGGTGCGCGCCTGAGGGTTGCGTGAGACCATCCACAGCATGCCCCAGGCCGACACGTTCAGCAGGCGCACGCCCGCTCCCCGGTTGTAGAGGTTGGCGGCCACGTTGGTGGGCATGGCCAGGAAGTCGGCCTTGCCACCCAGGGCCAGCAGGCGCAACTGGTCGGGGTCCTTCCAGGTGAGGAACTCCACCTGATCGGCAACGTCCTTGAGTGCGCCGGTCTCCACCATGTGGATCAGGGGCGTGGAGACGGCGGCGGGTGGCCCCGCCAGCACCAGGCGCGCGCGCCGTGCATGGGCCGGAGCGGCCAGCAGGAGCCCGGCCAGCAGCAAGCCGCACAGCCAGGCCAGCCCGGTGGGCGAACGTGTCAGACGGGCGAGACGTCCTGACGGACGCCGGGGCCTCAGGTGTTGCAGCGAGGTGGTGTGCATGCGCGTCCCCTTCAGAACTGGGTGGTCCAGCTCACTTGCAGACTGCGTCCGGGCGCCAGGATCTCGGTGCCGGACAGCCCTTCGGTGAGGTGCTCGTGGTATGCCTTGTCGGCCAGGTTCTTGATCACGGCGCGCAGGCGCTGCGTGCGCGTCATCTGCCAGTCCAAGCCCAGGTCAAGGGTGCCAAACCCGCCCGTGGCGTTCTCGGTGCCCTTGCTGAACTGGGTGGCCACGCGGTCCTGACGGGCCACCAGGCGCCAGTTGACGTCGGCCTGCAAGCCTGCGGTCAACGGGCCTTGCCAGCCCAGGCTCAGCTCGTCTGCGGGCATCTGGAACAGCGGTTCGTTCAGGTCCTTGTTGGTGCCCCGCACCTGGCTGTAAGCCACACGCAGGACATGCCGGGGGTGGATCTGCCAGCGGGCCTGGGCGTCCACACCGCGCAGGGTCACTTCGCCCAGGTTGGCGTTGCGCTTGGTGCTGGCGTTGATGATCTCGCCGGTGAGGTAGTCCTCGATGCGCTGGTGCCACACGGCCACGCGGTAGTCGAAGCCAGGCACGCCGCCTTTGAGCCCCAGCTCGAACTGATCGGAGGTTTCGGGCTTCACATCGGGGTTGGCCACATAGGTGTAGCCGTCAGCTCTCGGGCCGGATTCAAAGCGCTCGCGCATGCCGGGGGCGCGGAAAGCGCGGGCGTGGTTGGCATACGGGCGCCACAAGGGGGAGACCTCGTGGATCAGGCCGATGTTGCCGGAGGTGGCGTGGTAACGCTTGTCCAGCCCCGTGCTGATGCTGCCGTTGCCGATGCTGTCGGCATCGCTGTCGAGGGTGTCGTGGCGCAGGCCCAGCAGCACTTGCGTCGCGCCCAGGCGAACGTCGTCTTGTGCATACACACCCACGGCCCGGATCGTGGCGTTCTCGAAGGGGTTGTTGACCGTCCAGGTACCTGCGACCGGATTGAACACGCGGCGATCAGGCTGGCCCTTCATCTCCCAGGCGTTCACGCCAGCGGACAGGAGATGCTGCGGGTGGACCTGCCAGTCGGCCCTGGCGTCCAGCCCATGCGTGGTGAACGCGGCCTGGTTGGTGTTCACGTCGCGCTGCAGGGTGTTGTGAAAGCCGTTGATCTGGCGGTCCATGCGCTGCTGGTAGAGGCGCACGTCCACATTGAGCGGCTGGCCACCCACGCCCTGCTGCTGGTAGCCCAGCTCGTACAGGTGGCGGGTCTGCTTGGGCGAGTGCACCGTCACGGTCGGGGCGGGCGCGGCCGTGGCCGGTCGGGTCGAGCCGGGGTACCACACGTCGTCATCTTGCTGGCGCTGGGCCGACACGCGCAACTGGCGTTGCCCGTCCAGACGGAAGCGGTATTGACCGATGAAGGCATCCGAGTCGTAGCCGGTGCGCGCCACCTTGCCGCGGGGCGAGCGGTCGTCTTCCACACGCGCCACCGAGCCGCCCAGCATCAGGGCATGGTCACCGTGGCTGGTGTTGACCGTGGCGCTGCCGCGCACAGCCTGGCTGGCGGTGTCCACGCTCAGGCTCGTGCGTCCGTGCGTGCCGGCTTGGAACTGTGCCTGTGGCAAGCGCACCTGCACCACGCCGCCGAGTGCGCCGGTGCCGTACAGCACCGAGGCCCCGCCCTTGACCACCTCCACGCCGTCGGCCAACCCCAGGGACATGAAGGATGCGAGCGCACCAGCTGGCTGGCCCGCGTTGAGGCGCATGCCATCGACCAGCAGCACGATGCTCTCGCGCGAGAGCCCCCGGATGACTGGGTTCTGCCCCTGCGCGCTGTCTTGGGCAACGGCCACACCAGGCTCGCCCCGCAACGCTTCTCCCAGGTTCTGTGCCCCGCGACGGCGCAGCGCATCGCGCGACAGCGACAACGTGGAGGCTGCGGTGTCGAGATCGCTGGCGGCGTAGCCCTTGGCCGTCACCTGAACAGCGGGAAGCACGGGGGCATTGTCCTGCCCATGCGCGGCGCCATGCGCCAGTGCGACCAGGGCCAGCGCCAAGGTTGTCGGAGTGAAACAGGGGCGGGGCGGACACATGATGATCTCCAATGCAAATGCGAATTACTCGCATCATGATAAGCAGAAGAGAGGCGTGAAAACCTTGCATCCAAGGGTTTGCCAGGGCATTTCCACCCTGTTTGCGCGAGGTCAAATCCACACGGAGATCACATCAAGACACTATATGTAGTGATTTAATAGATCAATAACGCTACATGTAGGGTTTGACTCATGCCAATCGAAGCAAAGAGTGGGTTGGGGGCGCCGGTCGCCGTCATCAAGCGCAACGGCACGGCGGCCACCTTTCAGGCTGCCAAAATCGTGGATGCCCTCGCCAGCGCAGGCCGTGCCACCGGGGAATTCGGACAGGATCGCGCCCAGGCGCTGGCCGCCCAGGTCGTGGCGACCCTGGCCCGCCGCGTGCCCACGGTGGAGCAGGTACAGGACCAGGTCGAGCGCACCTTGAGCCAGGCCGGACACTTCGACACGGCGCGTGCCTACATCGTCTACCGCGAGCAGCGACAGATGCTGCGCACCGATGCGGCCTGCGCGGTGGACGTCGAGCGCTCGGTCAACGAGTACCTCTCGCAGCAGGACTGGCGCGTCAACGCCAATGCCAACCAGGGCTACTCGCTGGGCGGGCTGATCCTGAATGTGTCGGGCAAGGTGATCGCCAACTACTGGCTCACCCACGTCTACCCGCCCGCCATCGGCGGGGCGCACCGCGAGGCCGACCTCCACATCCACGACCTCGACATGCTCTCGGGCTATTGCGCCGGCTGGTCGTTGCGCACCCTGCTGCACGAGGGCCTCAACGGTGTGCCCGGCAAGGTGGAATCGGCACCCCCTCGGCATCTGTCGAGCGCCTTGGGGCAGATGGTCAACTTCCTGGGCACGCTGCAAAACGAGTGGGCCGGGGCGCAGGCCTTCAGTTCGGTCGACACCTACCTGGCTCCCTACATCCGCAAGGACGCACTGAGCTACGAGTCCGTGCGCCAGAGCATGCAGGAGCTGGTCTACAACCTCAATGTGCCCTCGCGCTGGGGCACCCAGACGCCGTTCACCAACCTCACCTTTGACTGGGTCTGCCCGGAGGACCTGCGTGAGCAGGTGCCCGTCATCGGCGGTGAGGAAATGCCCTTTGCCTACGGCGACCTGCAGGCCGAGATGGACATGATCAACCGCGCCTACATCGAGGTCATGATGCAGGGCGATGCCAAGGGCCGGGCCTTCACCTTCCCCATCCCCACCTACAACATCACCCGCGACTTCGACTGGGCGCACCCCAACACCGAGCGCCTGTTCGAGATGACGGCCAAGTACGGCCTGCCTTACTTCCAGAACTTCCTGAACTCGGACCTGGAGCCCAACATGGTCCGCTCCATGTGCTGTCGTCTGCAGCTGGACCTGCGCGAGCTGCTCAAGCGCGGCAACGGCCTGTTCGGATCGGCCGAGCAGACCGGCTCACTGGGCGTGGTGACCCTCAACTGCGCGCGCCTGGGCTACTTGTTCAAGGGCGACGAGGCCGCCTTGCTCGCGCGCACCGATGAGCTGCTGACGCTGGGCAAGGACAGCCTGGAGATCAAGCGCAAGCTCATCCAGCAGCTCATGGATGCGGGCCTGTTCCCCTACACCCGCCGCTACCTCGGCACGTTGCGCAACCACTTCTCCACGCTGGGCGTCAACGGCATCAACGAGATGATCCGCAACTTCAGCGACGATGCCCACGACATCACGACCCCCTGGGGCGAGGCGTTTGCCGTGCGCTTTCTGGACCACATCCGCGCACGCATCACCCGTTTTCAGGAAGAGACCGGACACCTCTACAACCTTGAAGCGACCCCGGCCGAGGGCACCACCTACCGCTTCGCCAAGGAAGACCGCAAGCGCTTTGCAGACATCCTGCAGGCCGGCACCGCTGAGCAGCCTTACTACACCAACTCATCTCAGCTCCCGGTGGGCTTTTGCGACGACCCCTTCGACGCCCTGGCCCGCCAGGAGGTGCTGCAGTCCAAGTACACCGGCGGCACCGTGCTGCACCTCTACCTGGGCGAGCGGGTGTCCTCGGCGCACGCCTGCAAGGAGCTGGTGCGGCGCGCCCTGAGCCAGTTCCGGTTGCCCTACATCACCGTCACGCCCACGTTCTCGATCTGTCCGGTTCACGGCTACCTCGCCGGCGAGCACGCGTTCTGTCCGCGTTGCGACGAAGAGGCCTTGCAGCGCAAGCGCGCCGCCGGGGTCGAACCACACGGTTCGTTGCCGGCATGACGCGCGGGCGCCTGCTTCTTTCTTTCCATCCTTGTCACAGGAGATCTGCATGCATCCTTCTTACGCCACCCCGTCCACTCATCCCGTCTTGCAAGCGCACGAACGTCAGCGCTGCGAGATCTGGACGCGCGTGATGGGCTACCACCGCCCCATGGCATCCTTCAACACCGGCAAGCAAGGCGAGTTCCACGAACGCGTCTACTTCCGTGAGCCCGGGCAGGCTCTGGCCTGTGCCGATGCTTGAGGTCGGAGGCTTCACGCCGCTGAGCACCACCGACTGGCCTGACCGGCTGGTCGCGGTGGTGTTTGTGCAGGGCTGCCCCTGGCGCTGCCACTACTGCCACAACGCCGACTTGCAGCCCAGGTCGGGGGCACCACGCGGGGCCTGGGATCAGGTCCTTGAGCTGCTGCGCCGGCGGCAGGGCTTGCTCGACGGCGTGGTGTTCAGCGGCGGCGAGCCCACGCTGGACCCGGCCTTGCCGCAGGCCATGTTGGCGGTGCGCGATCTGGGCTTTCAGGTGGGTTTGCACACCGCCGGCATCTACCCCGATCGCCTGCAGACCGTGCTGCCGCTGGTGGACTGGGTGGGACTGGACATCAAGACCGGCTTTGCCGACTACGAGCGCGTCACTGCTGTGCCGCGCAGTGGAGGGCCGGTGCAGACCTGCCTGGCGCTGCTGCGCGATGCGGTGCGCACGCGCGGTCTGAGTCTGGAGGTGCGCACGACCTGGCACCCGGGCTTGCACGACGCCGACACGATGGATGCGCTGGGGGCGCATCTGGCGGCCCAAGGGGTTGAAGAATGGGTGTGGCAGGCCTGCCGTCCCACGCCGGAGATGCCGGCTTCGCTGCAGGCACATTGGCACCCGCCACCCACGCCACTGCTGGCGCGCATCGCGCAACGAGGGGTGAGGGTGGTGCAGCGCTGATTCGACCGAGGTGAGCCACGTCATTCAAATGCGCGAAGCCTCAGCGGAGTCTGGCCAGGCGATGGAGCAACTCGGTGGGGGTCTCGACCTCGGTGTGGGCCGCGCCCAGGTAAATGGCGCCTTCGTGGCCATCGAGGGTGAGGGTGTCTCCCTCCTGAAGCGTGTGGTCCCCCAGGCGCAGGCTGCGGCTGGCTTCATCCAGCTCCAGTTCCGAGCAGCCCACCAAGCAGACCTTGCCCATGTGGCGGGCCACCACGGCCGCGTGCGAGGTGCGTGCGCCGCGTGCGGTGAGCAGGCCCAGCGCATGCGCCAGGGCCGCGATGTCGCCGGTGTCGGCATCGCGGCGCACCAGGATCACCGGCGCGCCTGCGGCATGGCG
>JAGNPA010000326.1 GCA_017989885.1 Aquabacterium sp. | reverse complement strand
CATCGGCTGGGTGATGGCCGACAGCAGCTTCGAGAAGATGAACATCCGATGTGCGCTCAAGCCGTCATGGCAGACGTCTGGGCCACAGTCGTGCGGTGTGCACCAACGCCAGAATCCAGATGGCATCGCCCTGTACTTCGTACACCAGCCTGTAGCTTTCGTGCGGAATCAGCTCGCGCGTGCCTGCAATCTGACCCACTCTTCCAAGGTGCGGGTGATCAGCCAATCGACCCGCCGCTTCGGCAAAAAGCTCATCCATCCGGATGGCTGCGAGTGGGTTGTCGTCGCTGATGTGATCAATGATGTCTGCGCGGTCTTGTTCGGCACCTGAGGCCCAAAAGACCCTCATACGCCATCGCTACCTGCTTTGCCCAACAACTGTGCGCGTCGTGCGGCGAACCGGGCTTCCACCTCTTCAGCGCTGGCGTAGGCCCCATCACGGATCTGCTCACGAGCCTCCGCAACCTTGGATCGCAAGAACACCTCATGTTCGCGGGCCTCTCGTTGACGCTGGACGAACTCGCGCATCAAGTCTCGCAGGATCTGCGAGGCGGGTCGGTGTGCAGCCTCGGCTTCGGCCATGAACTCGGCACGCAACTCTGGCTCCAGCTTCATGGTGAAAACGGCTTCTTTGGACATGACGCAACCTCACACGATAGGTAGTGAGGAAGTATATACGTCGTCAGTATGACCCACGCAAAGGCCTGAAAAGCAAAAAGCCACCTCAAGGGTGGCCATGCTGCCTGAGTCATTGTCAAACTCAGAGATTCATTGGTGGGTCGGGAGGGACTCGAACCCTCGACCAACGGATTAAAAGTCCGCTGCTCTACCGACTGAGCTACCGACCCCCGCCGAGCCGACAAGTATAGCGTGTTTTCAGCGCGTCATTTGCGGGCGCGCGACAACAACTGTTCGATCAGTTGCGCCGCAGCCACCATGCCAAAGGTCGCCGTCACGGTGACGCTGGAGCCGTAGCCCGCGCAGTTGAGCGAACCATCGCCGCCCTGCCCCACCTCGCAGCTGTCTTGCGGCGGCAGCACGGCTTCGCGTGAGAAGACACAGCTCAGCCCCATCTTGCCCCGGCGTGCACCGCCATGGCGCTGACGCCAGCGCTGGCGCAGCGAGGCCAGCAGCGGGTCGTGCGTCACCTCCGACAAGTCGGCCACTTCCACCAGTTGGGGCCGGGTCTTGCCCCCGGCCGCGCCCACGCTCACCACCGGCTTGCCGTGTGCCACGCCCCAGGCGGCCAACGCAGCCTTGGCGCGCACCTGGTCACAGCAGTCGATGACCCCGTCCAGGTCCTGCGCCTTCAGCAACTCGGCCACATTGGCTTCGTCCACGAACTCTTCGATGGCCTCGACCACACACTCGGGGTGAATCTGGGCAATGCGCTCCTTGAGCGCCACCACCTTAGCCTGACCCAGCGTGCTTTCCAAAGCGTGCACCTGCCGGTTGATGTTGGACTCGGCGATGTTGTCGAGGTCAATCAAGACGAGGCGGGCCACGCCACTGCGCGCCAGCGCCTCGGCCGTCCACGAGCCCACGCCACCCACACCCACCACGGCCACACGGGCCGCGCGCAGGGCTTCATAGGCGCTCACCCCGTGCAGGCGGCGCAGGCCACCAAAGCGGCGCTCGGCGTCAGGCTCGCTGGCCTTGGCCAGCAGTTCGGCATCCGGAATCAGCACGGTCACGTCGCTTGCGTCACTTGCCCTTGGGCATGGTCAGCAGACGGTCGCGAGCCGCCTGGGCCGCTTCGGTCTGCGGATACTGCTTGATCAGCTGCTCCAGCACCTTGCGGGCGCTGGTGTTGTCCTTGAGCTCCAGGTGGCAGTTGCCGATGGACAGCAGGGCTTCGGGGGTACGGGCGTGGTCCGGGGCCTGATCGGCCAGCTTCTTGAACGACTGGATGGCAGGCTTGTAGGCCCGCAGTCCATAGTGCGCGTTGCCCAGCCAGTACCAAGCCGACTCCCGGTAGCCGGTTTGCGGATGGTTCTGCAGCAGCTTGTTCAAGCCCGCTGCGCCCGTGGCAAAGTCAGCCGCCCGCAGGTGGGCCAGGGCCTCCTCGAACAAGCGCTTCTCTTCAGCCTGCGCCTTGAACGTCTTGCCGTCCACGGCGACCGTTTGCGGCTCCAGCTGGCGCAGCCGCTCTTCCTGAGCGGTCTGCGCGTCCTTCAGGCGGCGCTGCAGCTCGGCCACATCGCGCAGCAGCAGCTCTTCCTGCCCGCGTTGGCGGGCCAGGTCGGCACGCAACTGCTCGACCTGCCCATTCATCTCCAACAGGCCACGCTTGAGCTGGTCCACCTGGGCGGACAAGGCGGCGTGCGCCTCCTTGTCCAGCGTCCGTTGTTGACGCAGCTCCAGGATGGCGCGGCGGGCTTCGTCATCACCGAACAGGGCCGCATGGGCACTGAACGACCCGAGGGCCGCGGTCATCACGAACACCCAGGGACGCAAGCGCCCCAGGAAAGGCTGAACATCAGGCATGAGCTGTCCTCAAGAAACGGGCAAAACGGGCGCCAGGCGCAATCAACGGTCCTTGATTTCAGCGCGGCGGTTCTGAGCCCAGACGGCCTCGCCCGAACCCTGGGCGGCGGCGCGCTCTTCACCGAAGCTCACAGCCTCGATCTGCTCGCCCGACACGCCCAACAGCGTCAGCGACTTCTGCACGGCTTCGGCACGCTTTTGACCCAGGGCCAGGTTGTACTCACGGCCACCGCGCTCGTCGGTATGACCTTCGATGATGACCTTCTTGGCCTTGGCGGCGTTCAGGCGCTTGGCGTGACCATCAATGGCGCCGGCGAACTCGGACTTGACGACGAAGCTGTCGAAGTCAAAGTAGATGACGCGGGTCAGGCCGCTGGCATCAGCTGCGGCGTTCTGGTCAGGCACCACGACCGAAGCGACGTTGCTCGAGGACGCAGCATTGGCGTCGGCGCCAGGTGTGGCCGAGGTGATCGGGGCGGCGCCCGAACCGGCCTGGTCGTCGAGCTTGACGGACGAACCGCAGCCAGCCAGGGTCAGGACAGCGGCGCTCACGGCCGAAACGAACAGGGTGCGAGAGAAGTTCATGGTGGATCTCCAGTGAGAGTGATCAGGAAGACAGGGGCAAAGGCGGACAGGCTCAGCGG
>JAGNPA010000325.1 GCA_017989885.1 Aquabacterium sp. | reverse complement strand
ACAGACGATATCGAGGGAAGGGGTGTCCAGCATGATGGCCCGATTGTCTCAAACCCCGCGCTGTCACACTCTGGCGGGCATCCGCCGCCATAATCGGACTCCCTTTTTCAACCCCGTCACACAGGAGTCCCAACCATGCCGGTGATCGTGGTGGCCAACCCCAAGGGCGGCGTCGGCAAGTCCACGCTGTCGAGCAACATCGCGGGCTATTTCGCCCGCCAGGGGCACAAGGTCATGCTGGGCGACATCGATCGCCAGCAATCTTCCCGCCTGTGGCTGCAACTGCGCCCGGACACGCTGCCAGCGGTACAGAGCTGGGACCTCGACCGCGACGACATCGTGCGCCCGCCCAAGGGCACCACCCACGTCGTGCTCGACACGCCGGCGGGCCTGCACGGCAAACGCCTGCAAGCGGTGATGAAGCTGGCCGACCACATCATCGTGCCGCTGCAGGCCAGCGTGTTCGACATCTACGCCACGCAGGACTTTCTCAGCGAGCTGCACCGCCACAAGCGCTCCGAGAAGGTCAAGCTGGGCGTGGTGGCCAACCGCGTCAAGGACCACACCAAGGCGGCCGAGCACCTGCAAGCCTTCCTGCGCTCGCTCGAGATCCCGTGGCTGGCCCAGCTGCGCGACACGCAGAACTACACCCACCTGGCCGCGCACGGCCTGAGCCTGTGGGACGTGCCCCCGCACAAGGTCGACAAGGATCTGGCGCAGTGGCGCCCCATCCTGGACTGGCTGGCCCGCTGAACGAATGCCCGGCGCGAACGGACGCGCCAAAGCCCGGCGCCTCCGATGAGGATCCGGGCCATCTCAAGGCAGTCAACGGGGTGCGAACCAGGTTCGCATCCGGAGTCGGCAGCGGCGCGCGACCCCGGTCAGTCACATCAGTGGCGGCGGGGAGGCGGCGTGTAGCCGGTGCGCTCGATGTGACGGAAGGTGATGCGACCCTTGGTCAGGTCGTAAGGCGACAGCTCCAGCGACACCTTGTCACCCGCCAGGATGCGGATGTGGTGCTTCTTCATCTTGCCGGAGGTGTACGCAATCAGCTGGTGCCCGTTTTCGAGCGTGACGCGGAAACGCGAGTCCGGGAGGACTTCGTTCACGACGCCGTTCATTTCAATCAGTTCTTCCTTGGCCATGGGCCGATCTCCAATAGGTCTTGACGGTGATATGGCGGCCGCCCGTACACACAGTGGGCACAGGTGGGGCGCCTGCCCGGGACAAAGACCATGATCGGTCGCGCTCTGGGGCGCTGCGTCCTGGGTGTTGAAAGCTCTGCCATCCGATCGCAGTCACTGCGCAAGGCCTGTCATGGCAAGACCTTGTAGCCGAATAGGCAACTGACCATAATACCACGGTGGTCTGAGTCAAGTGTGACAGGCGACAAAGCCCAGCCTGGGGTGCCTTTTCAACGGGCTGCACAAAAAAACAAGACACAAGCGGCAAAACCGTGTATCTTCCGTCTTTGTAGGTATACCAAGGCCGTCGATTTTGAGGTCTGTTCTATCCCCTGCCGCCCGGCAGGTTGGTTTGAATTTCCACCCAAGTGATCTTCTTGCGTGTCTCTGCAACGTCCCAGCATGTGGCTGTGGATGTTTATTCATCACTTGTTTAAAAGGAAATTTCATGTCCACAACCAACCAAACCGGCACCGTCAAGTGGTTCAACGAAGGCAAGGGCTTCGGCTTCATCGCTCAAGACAACGGCGGCAATGACCTGTTCGCCCACTTCAGCGAAATCCGTTCTTCGGGCTTCAAGACCCTGCAAGA
This sequence comes from Aquabacterium sp., assembly GCA_017989885.1. Lineage (GTDB taxonomy): Bacteria > Pseudomonadota > Gammaproteobacteria > Burkholderiales > Burkholderiaceae_C > Aquabacterium. The sequence continues at coordinate 1,369 of JAGNPA010000325.1, read as the reverse complement.
AAACCAGCGCGTTGAATTCGACATCACCCAAGGCCAGAAGGGCCTGCAAGCGTCGAACATCCGCCCGGTCTAATCGACCCGGCTGAGTTTCACGCTCGGACAAACGCGGCTTCGGCCGCGTTTTTTTTCGCCCGTGTTTGTCTGTGTGGCACAGTGCCCGGATGTCGTCCTTTGCCACCTCCCTTGAGTCCGCGCCCCATTCGGCCCGCCAGGACATCCGCACCATCGGCCTGATCGGCCTGGGTCACTGCACCTCCCACTTCCACCACATGCTGCTGCCGCCGCTGTTCCCGGTGTTCATCCGGGAGTTCGGCTTCAGCTATGCCGAGCTGGGTCTGCTGCTGACGGTGTTCTTCGTGATCTCCGGGGTGGGCCAGGCCCTGGCCGGTTTCGTGGTCGATCGCCACGGCGCCCGCCCGGTCCTGTACGGCGCCATGGTCTGCTACGTCGCGGCCTCACTGGCCACCGCCACCGCGCAGGGCTATGCGGGGCTGATGCTGGCGGCGGCCCTGGCCGGTCTGGGCAACGCGCCCATGCACCCGGCCAACTTCACCATCCTCAACCGCCGCGTGTCCACGCCGCGCCTGGGCCATGCTTTTTCCGCGCACGGCCTCAGTGGCAACCTGGGCTGGGCGCTGGGGCCCGTCTTCCTGATCGGGCTCACTGCGCTGACGGGCAGCTGGCGCATCGCCGCGCTGTGCGCCGCCTTGCTGGGCGCCGGGGTGCTGGCGCTGATGCTGTGGCGCCGCGCTGACCTGGACGACCACCACGCCACCCACCGTGCCCAGGTGCAGGCACAGGTCGCCAGCGGCTCGGCCGAGCACGCGCTGGCGTTCCTGAAGCTGCCGGCCGTGTGGCTGTGTTTCTCCTTCTTCCTGTGGACGGCCGCCGCGCTCGGCGCCATCCAGAGCTTTGCCAGCCCCGCCCTGAACCTGATGTACGGGCTGACCGACACCACCACCGCCTTTGTCGTGACCGGCTACATGCTGTGCGGTGCCGTGGGCATGTTCATCGGCGGCTTCCTCGTCAACCGCGTGGCCCGGCTGGAGCGCACCATCGGCGTGTCGATCGGGGTGTCGGTGGTCATGCTGTTGCTGAGCGCCTCGGGGCAGTTGCCACCCTGGCTGGCCGCGCTCAGCGTGGTGCTGGCCGGCTTTGGCACCGGCCTGGCCAACCCCTCGCGCGACATGCTGATCAAGCGCGCCGCCCCGCCCGGCGCCACCGGTCGCGTCTACGGCACGGTCTATGCCGGACTGGACACCGGTCTGGCCCTGGCCGCCCCGGCCTTTGGCCTGCTGATGGACCACCGCATGCCCGCCGCCGTGTTCGCGGGCGCCGCCCTCACGCTGGCCCTGGGGGTCGCCTCGGC
>JAGNPA010000324.1 GCA_017989885.1 Aquabacterium sp. | reverse complement strand
ATTTGGGCCACTGGTGCGGGGTCGCCCGCCGCAGGCGCGTGGGGGGGCATGGTCGGGGCTGCGTCAGCGGCGGGGCTGTCTGGCTGTGGCGGCTCGGCAGCGCGGGCGGGCGGGGATGCAGGGGTGGGCTCGGTCATCATGCGCGGATTGTGATGGGACTCGGGCCTGCTGGGTTGTAGGTCGGGCTGACATGCAGCGTGTCGGCGGAGGGATGCGGCGGTTCGCACGCTCTGGCGGGTGGTTTGCCCGGCAACCCGCCAGCGGTGCCTGTGTGGCAGGGTTCGGCGCCCTGCCCGGTGGCATCAGCACAGCGGCAGCGGGCGCTTCTTGTTGAGCGCATCCACCGTGCCCAGCAGCTGCTGCCAGTAGGTGGGCAGTGACGACCACGAGGCGCCGATGGCCAGGTTGGTGGCATAGACCATGCCGGTGTTCAGGCGGGGCCGGTGGGCGTGCTTCACGGCAGCCTGCATGTCGGTGCAGGTGCTGGCGGTGTGGACCAGCATGGCCTGGGCGGTGTTGTCCTTGGCGTAGACCCAGGTGCTGGCGGGCTGGGGGTCTGTGGCCTGGTAGGCGGCGGCATTGCCAGCGTAGGTGACCAGCGTGTCGGCCACACCCGCATAGGCCGCTACGGGGTAGGTGCCTGGGTTGCCGATCACCGTGGGCGCGTTGGGCGGCGTGGCGCCTTTGCTCATGCCCGAGGCCCGGGCCTTGGCGTAGTTGTAGACGTCCTGAAAGTACGCCAGCCGTGCGCTGTCGGTGGCCATGCCGTCCAGGAAGAAGCCGTCGAGCTGGTCGGGGTAGAGGCGGATGTAGTTGTCGATGGTGGCCTTCACGTCAGCCACCGAGCGCGACCCGCCGCTGCCCGAGGTGGCCACGTAGGCGACGACTTTGTTGGTGGTGCCCGCCACGGCCTTGAAGTCTGTGATGGCCATGAGCAGGTCGTCGTCAACCTCGGAGTCCGCGGTCAGCACGCCGTCGCTGGCGCTGGCCACGGCGGTGATCTGCACGTCCGGGTAGCTGGCTGCGCCGCTGGTGAGGGTGGCCCAGGGCGATGAGGTGCCGCTGGCGCTGAAATACGCGGGCACCAGCACCTGCAGGTTTTTGTGGGTGGGGCGCACGTAGTACGTGAGGCTGTCGCCCGCCGTGTTGGCGCTGCTGGTGGCCGTGGCGCTGACCTGGAAGGTGGCGCTGGGCGGCAGGCTGCTCACGGTGAGCGTGGTGCTGGCCACGCTGGCCACGGTGGTGGGCGCCACGGGGGAGAAGGTGGCGGCTGCGGAGGGGTTGACAGTAAAGGTGACCACCGTGCCGTTGGGGGCTGCGCCGCCGTTGACGGTGACGTCGGCCGCCAGCGGCTCGGATGCGCCGGGTTCGAGCACGTTCTCGGTGGGCTGCACGAAATGCAGCGTGACGGGCGCGCTCGCGGGTGGCGGTGGGGCGGTCGTGTTGTTGTCCTTGTCCGTGGCGCCGCCGCAGCCCGCCAGAGCCGCAGTGAGGGCCATCAAGGACGCGAGGCGGTGGGTGCGGGTTGTGGTGAGCATGGTCTTCACGGAGGGTTGGTATGAATGGGTTGATTGTGAAGGCTTGCGCCAGCAGCTCCAAGGGCTGAAACGGCCGCTTTGGCCGGGAAAAACGGCCTTGTTGCGCCGATTGCCGCAGGCGGGCGCCAGTACCATGGCCCACATGCCATCCTTCCTTCACCGCATTCCGGCCGCCGCAGCAGCCTTGCTGTGCGCAGCGCTGCTGGCGGGCTGCGGCACGCTGGACGTGCCGCGTGCCGACAACTACCCCGCCACCGGCCAGAAAAAGGCGCGCGCCGTGCACCACTGGGATGTGCTGGCGGGCGATGTGGCTGGGCGCGTGGCCGAAAAGATCGCCTCCTGGCCCGAGGGCGAATACCCCATCCACGTGACGGTGGCGGACAACTCGGGCTTCAACCGGGGCTTTCTCAAGCTGCTCAAGGTGCACCTGCTGAACCGCGGCGTGTCGGTGTCCGCCGTGCCCACGGCGGTGGAGCTGGAGGTGCAGACGCAGCTGGTGCAGCACGAGTCGGGCTTGCCCCGCAGTTTCCCCGTGCCCATGGCCGGGACGATCGTCGGCACCGGCGTGGGTGTGTGGCGCGACTGGGCGGTGCACTATTCGGACCGCACCTTGCTGCCGGGCGTGGCCACGGCCTTGGGCGTGGGGGCCGGGGTGGCGCTGGACATGGCCCAGCTCTACACCCAGGGCGCTGCCGCAGGCGGCCCCACACGCACCGAGGTGCTCATCACCACCACGCTCAAGACGCCAGACCGTTTGCTGACAGGGACCGCAGACATGTACTACATCGAACGCGAGGACGCCGTGCTCTACCAGCCGCCCGCCCCTGTGGCGCCTCCGGCGCCGGTCAAGACCTGGCGGGTGGTGACACCATGAAGCGCCGCGCCTCACTGCTCGCCCTGTTGGCCCTGGCTGCCGCCATGCCGGGCTGCGCGCACTATTACTACTACGGCGAGCGCGGCGGGCCCGCAGTGCGGTCCGATGTGCTGCAAACCAACTACGAAGCTGCAGACCGCCTGTTGCAGACCGCACGGCTGGACCCGCGCCGCAGCGTGATCGTGGCCACGCTGGTGAGCGTGGACCACCTGGGCGAATCGTCCCGCCTGGGGCGCATGTTCTCGGAGCAGATCGCCTCGCGCGTTGTGCAGCGCGGTGTGCCGGTGGCCGAGGTGCGCCTGCGCGAGCAACTGGCATTGCAACCGGGGCAAGGGGAGTTGCTGCTGTCGCGCGAACTGCGCGAGGTCAGCCAGAACCACGACGCCCAGGCCGTGGTGGTGGGCACCTATGCGGTGTCAGGCGCCATGGTCTATGTGAGCCTCAAGCTGGTCAGCCCCCAGGGCAACCAGGTGGTGGCCGCCACCGACTACGCGCTGCCGGTGGACGACAACCTGCGGGGCCTGCTCCGGGGGCGTTGATGCCGTTTTGCTCTGGGTTAAGCAGTCTGCAGTGATTCCGTCAGGCGATACCCCAGGGGCCGTGTATTCTGGGTGCTGCTTATAGACCAGGCATGATTTATTCATGAACTTGTATTGATTTCATGACTCCAAAGTTCATGGAAAAAGAAGATGCACGCAAGCAGTCGCGGGAAGTACTGCATGAGCGTCGCAAGCAGGTCATC
>JAGNPA010000323.1 GCA_017989885.1 Aquabacterium sp. | reverse complement strand
GTGTAGGAAAGCCCCCGGGTGCGGATCATGCGGCGGCCCCCTCGGTGGGGTGGGCACACTCCGCACAGCGCCCGTGCACGGCAATGTCCACCGCCAGGCTTTCATGCCCAGCAGTGGCCAGGGCCTGCAGTACCTGCTTGAGGGCGCTCTGCACCTTGGCCGAGCCTTGCGACAGGCGGAACTGGCGGTGGCAGTCGTCGCATTCAAAACGGGGTGCGGCGCCCTCCTCGCCCTGCGGCGCACGCGCGTAACGGGTGACGCGGGCGGCATCGACCTGCTTGTGCAGCAGCCCGGCAGCGGCAAAACGGTCGAGCATGCGGTAGACGGTGACTTTGTTGACGGCAACACCGGCTGACGCCAGGGCCGCCTCGACTTCGGGTTCAGACAGCGCCGCATTGGGCCTGGCCTCATACAACGCCGCCAATGCCCGCGTGGCGCGGGTGGCGCGCATGCCGAGCGGGAGAGACCAAGGCTGGGGATGCGACGATGAAGGGATTGGAGTGGTCATGGAGAGCTGCGCTTGAGTCGAGAGGCTTATAACGCAATTAGGTTGCATTATGCACACACCTTTGATGACCGACTCTGAATCACCAATTGGAATTCAGTACGTCAATTGCACAAGTGGTACTGTTCCCACTAACAAGCACTACACAGCAATTTTCGCAATGAACCGACTACTTGAAATTGGCTTTGAGCTCGCTGGTCACTGGCTGCTAGGTGACGATCAGAAACTCAGCTGCAAGCTACTGCGTCACTCAGCCCAAGCAAATATCCTGTACGCCTTTGTACGAAATGGCGAAGTTATGTATGTGGGTAAAACGGTTCGTACCCTATCCGCTCGCATGGCGGGATACCGAAATCCTAACGAATCGCAGACCACCAACGTCAACAACAATCGCCGAATTTTCGAGCTACTGAGCAAAGGGGACGCCATTGACATTTTGGCATTGCCTGACAACGGGCTGCTCCACTACGGCCGCTTCCACGTCAACCTTGCCGCTGCGTTGGAAGACGACATCATTCGAAAGCTCAACCCTCCGTGGAATCGAGGTAAAGCCGAAGCCTTCCCAGAGAATCTCGCGCAAGTACCTGCGCCTTCGGTTACTGAACCAGCCACACTTCAAACTTTTAACGAGGACTTCAAGTTCAAGTTGCAGCCAACGTACTTTCGAACAGGCTTCTTCAACGTTGGTGTTTCCGCTCAAAAATTGATCGGCAGTGATGGGGAAACCATAGAACTATTTTTGGGAGATAGCGCTCAGCCAGTGCTCGGAACCATCAATCGGACGGCAAACACCAATGGGACGCCCCGTGTAATGGGCGGAACTGCAGTGCGAGACTGGTTCCAGTTACATGCGAAAGAGCTTGATGAGATCGCAGTATCTGTGCATTCGCCGACATCGCTTCGGCTCAAAGTTCAAAGAGCTTGATAGTCCGAGCTGAGCGCATTCAATCAAAGCAGGTGTTGCACAGCGATGTCCAAAAGGAACGCGCTACCGCCTATAACACTTACCCCTTCAAATACCGCGCAAACGTCTTGCGAAACTTCTCCACCTTCGGCCCCACCACAAACGCGCAGTACCCCGCATTGGGGTGGTTCGCGAAGTAGTCTTGGTGGTACGCCTCGGCCGTGCTGTAGTTGGCGAGCGGCTTCACCTCGGTGGTGATGGGCGCGCCAAACAGCTTGTCTTGCGACATCTGGCGGACCATGTTGTTGGCAATGTCGCCATGCGCAGGGTCTTCGTAATAGATGCCGCTGCGGTACTGCGTGCCCACGTCGTTGCCCTGGCGGTTGAGGGTGGTGGGGTCGTGGGTGTGGAAGAAGATTTCCAGGATTTCTTCCAGGCTGATTTCGTCGGCATCAAAAGTCAGGCGCACCACCTCGGCGTGGCCGGTGTCACCCTGGCAGATCTGTTCGTAGCTGGGGTTCAGCGTGTGGCCGTTGGTGTAGCCGCTTTCCACGTCGGTGATGCCGCGCACGCGGTCAAACACGGCTTCGGTGCACCAGAAGCAGCCGCCGCCCAGGGTGATGGTTTGCAAAGTCATGGGGTCCTCAGGTTCAAACGGAGACAAGGCCTGTGATTATGAATTGACGCCCCATCCCGTGCTTGCTACATTACTAACCGGTCAGTCATTAACTTAAACACCTTGTCTCCCACACCCTCTTCCCCTTCGACAGCCGCAGGCACCAAGCGCGAGCGCCGCAAGGAGGCACGCCCTGGCGAGCTGCTGGAGGCCGCGCTCGACCTGTTTGTCGAAAAGGGCTTTGCCGCCACACGGGTGGACGAGGTGGCTGCGCGGGCCGGGGTGTCCAAGGGCACCTTGTTCCTGTACTTCCCCAGCAAGGAAGAGTTGTTCAAGGCCGTGGTCCGCGAAAACATTGCGGGCCGGTTTGCCGAGTGGAACAACGAGCTGGAAAGCTTTGTGGGCACCACCAGCGAGGTGCTGCGTTATTGCTACCAGGTCTGGTGGGAGCGCATTGGCGCCACCAAGGCGTCGGGCATCACCAAGCTGATGCTGAGCGAGGCGCAAAACTTCCCCGAGATTGCGCAGTTCTACCAGCACGAAGTCATTCTGCCGGGCCAGGCGCTGGTCCGCCGCATTCTGGAACGAGGCATTGCACGGGGCGAGTTCCGCCCCGTGAACCTGGACTACGCCGTGTATCTGGTGCTGGCCCCCATGATCTTCCTCATGATGTGGAAGCACTCGGTGGGCGCCTGCGTGCCCGATGCTTTGGGCATGACACCCGAGCAATATATCGAGATGCAGGCCGACAACATCCTGCACGGGCTGTGCGTGCGGCCCGGTGCCACCCCGCCCTCCCCCTTCTCTTCAACCCCTGTCTGATCAGATCATGAAACGCTGGATTCCCTGGATGGCGGCAGCCATCGCCGTTGTGTTGGTGGGCAGTGGGGTCTGGCGCGCCATGGCCGCGCGGCAGGCGCAGCAAAAAGCCCTGAGCGAGGCTACCGCGCAGCGCGTGGCAGCGCCGCTGCAATTGGGCGCCGACGAGGTGCTGCGGGTGATGCCGGTCAACCTGCCGCTGGGCGTGCCGGTGTCTGGCGCGCTGCGTGCGGTGGATTCGGCGATGGTCAAGGCCCGCGTGGGCGGCGAATTGCAAGGCCTCACGGTGCGCGAAGGCGACAGCGTGAAGGT
>JAGNPA010000043.1 GCA_017989885.1 Aquabacterium sp. | reverse complement strand
GCCTCCTCGGTCGCGATGAAGGCCGAACCGATGTAGGCAAAATCCGCCCCCATCGCCTGCGCCGCCAAAATGGAGCGGCCATGCGCGATCGAACCAGACAGTGCCAAGGGACCGTCAAACCACTCACGGATCTCCTGCACCAGCGCAAACGGGCTGGTCGTCCCAGCGTGACCACCGGCTCCCGCCGCCACCGCGATCAGGCCATCGGCGCCCTTCTCGATCGCCTTGCGCGCAAACCGGTTGTTGATGATGTCGTGCATCACGATGCCACCCCAGCCATGCACCGCCTGGTTCACGTCCTCACGCGCGCCCAGCGAGGTGATCACGATGGGCACCTTGTACTTCGCGCACAAGGCCATGTCGTGCTCCAAGCGGTCGTTGCTCTTGTGCACGATCTGGTTGATGGCAAACGGCGCCGCCGGCTGATCCGGATGCGCCCGGTCCCAGGCCGCCAGGGTCTCGGTGATCTCGGCCAGCCAGTCCTCCAGCTGCTCGGCGGGACGCGCATTGAGCGCCGGCATCGAACCCACCACACCGGCCTGACACTGCGCGATCACCAGCTTCGGGTTGCTGATGATGAACAAGGGCGAGGCGATGACCGGAAAAGGCACACGCTTCAAAACATCGGGCAAAGCCATGAAATCTCCTCAAAATGAAAATGCCCTCACCGGCCAGGACCGAATGAGGGCATCGGATGTGTCGTTCAATCCCGCAGGGTGATTGTCCGACAACTCAGCAACTCAATGCTCAGAACGCTTCCAGCGGCATCGCCGTCACGCTCTCACCACCGTGGAGGATGGTGTCACGCAGCGAGGCCACGCGCGCCAGGATATGGTCGCCGTAGAAACGGGCCGTGGCGATCTTGGCCGCCATGAAAGCGGCGTCCTCGCCAGCCGCCAGCTTGTCCTCGGCCACGATCAGCGAGCGGCCCATCTGCCAGCCAGCCACCAGGTTGGCGGTCAGCATCAGGTAAGGCACCGAGCCGGCAAACACGGCGTTCGGGTTGCTCTTGACGTTGGCAAGCACGAAGTCCACCACCTGCAGGAAAGACTCACGTGCGGCCTTCAACTGCGTCGCCAGCTTCTTGCCAGCAGCGCTGTCACGGCTCGCGAGTTGGCCTTCCAGATCAGCGATCTGAGCGGCAATGGCCTTGGCTGTGGCGCCACCGTCACGGGCCGTCTTGCGACCCACCAGGTCGTTGGCCTGAATGGCCGTGGTGCCTTCATAGATCGGCAGAATCCGCGAGTCGCGATAGTACTGAGCGGCCCCGGTTTCTTCGATGAAGCCCATGCCACCGTGCACCTGCACGCCCAGCGAGGTCACCTCCACCGAGTTCTCGGTCGAGAAGCCCTTGATCAGCGGCACCAGGAACTCGTAGAACGCCTGAGCCTGCTTGGCTTCTTCGGCGTTGGGGTTGTGGTGCGCGTTGTCGTAGGCCGCAGCCCCCACCAGCGCCATCGCACGTGCGCCTTCGACCAGGGCACGCATGGTCATCAGCATGCGCTGCACATCGGGGTGATGAATGATGGCCACGGACTCCTTGGCCGAGCCGTCCACCGGACGCGACTGCACGCGGTCCTTGGCATAGGTCACGGCGTGCTGGTAAGCGCGCTCGGACACGGCGATGCCCTGCAGACCCACGTCGTAGCGGGCCGCGTTCATCATGATGAACATGTACTCCAGGCCACGGTTCTCTTCGCCCACCAGGTAACCGATGGCGCCCGGGCCCACTTCGCCCTTGTCGTCACCGTAAACCAGCACCGCGGTCGGCGAGGCCTTGATGCCCAGCTTCTCTTCGATGGAGGCGCAGTACACGTCGTTGCGCTGGCCCAGCGAGCCGTCGGCATTGACCATGAACTTCGGCACCACGAACAGCGAGATGCCCTTGACGCCTTCGGGCGCATCGGGGGTACGCGCCAGCACCAGGTGAACGATGTTCTCCACCATGTCGTGCTCACCGTAGGTGATGAAGATCTTCTGGCCAGAGATGCGGTACGTGCCGTCATCCTGCTTCACGGCCTTGGAGCGCACCAGGGCCAGGTCCGAACCGGCTTGCGGCTCGGTCAGGTTCATCGTGCCCGTCCACTTGCCCGACACCATGTTGGGGATGTAGCGAGTCTTCAGCTCGTCGCTGCCTGCGGTCAGCAGGGCTTCGATGGCGCCACCGGTCAGGATGGAGCACAGCGAGAAGCTCAGGTTGGCGGCCATCGTCTGCTCGACGCAAGCGGCACCAATGATCTTGGGCAGGCCCTGGCCGCCGTACTCCAGCGGTTGACCCAGACCTTGCCAGCCACCCTCGGCCAGCGCCGCGTAGGCTTCCTTGAAGCCCTTGGACGCGCGCACGACGCCGTTGTCCCACGAACCGTGGTCCTGGTCGCCCGACCAGTTCAGAGGAGCAACGACACCCTCGTTGAACTTGGCGGACTCTTCCAGCACAGCCTGGGCGGTCTCAAAACCGGCATCTTCAAAGCCGGGGATGGTGGCAACCTGATCGATGCCAGCCAACTCCTTCATGCAAAAGAGCTGGTCTTTGACGGGAGCGCGAAAACTCATGTTGTTCTCCGATAAACGAAAAGGGGCGCCTCGAAAGACGCCCCAGATGGCTCAATGATGCAGACCTGCGCCTGCCATCTGGACCAGATTACAGAGCCTTGACCAGTTCGGGGACAGCAACGAACAGGTCAGCTTCCAGACCGAAATCGGCCACCTGGAAGATGGGGGCTTCCGGATCCTTGTTGATGGCCACGATGACCTTCGAATCCTTCATGCCGGCCAAGTGCTGGATGGCGCCCGAGATACCGCAAGCGATGTACAGGTCAGGCGCCACGATCTTGCCGGTCTGGCCGACTTGCAGGTCGTTGGCGGCGTAGCCCGCGTCCACCGCAGCGCGCGAAGCACCGATGGCGGCGCCCAGCTTGTCAGCCAGCGGAGGCAGCACTTCGTTGAACTTGTCAGCCGAACCCAGCGCACGGCCACCAGACACGATGATCTTGGCAGCGGTCAGCTCAGGACGCTCGGACTTGGTCACCTCACGGCCCACGAAGGACGAGGTGCCCGCATCGGCCGTAGCGGCCACGGTTTCCACAGCGGCAGCACCACCGGTGGTGGCAGCCGCGTCGAACGCGGTACCACGAACGGTCAGCACCTTCACGGCGTCAGCCGATTGCACGGTGGCAATGGCGTTACCGGCGTAGATCGGACGCTCGAACGTGTCAGCAGAAACCACCTTGGTGATTTCCGACATCTGGCCCACGTCCAGCTTGGCCGCAACGCGGGGGGCCACGTTCTTGCCAGTTGCGGTCGCGGGGAACAGGAGGTGGCTGTAGCCAGCGGCCACGGCCAGCACTTGGGCGGCCACGTTTTCAGCCAGGCCGTCAGCGAACTGCGCGCCGTCGGCGTGCAGCACCTTGGAGACGCCAGCGATCTGAGCGGCGGCAGCGGCAGCGGCACCAGCGTTGGCACCAGCGACCAGCACGTGCACATCGCCACCCAGGGCCTTGGCAGCGGTCACCACGTTCAGCGTGGCGGCCTTGATGCTGTTGTTGTCGTGATCAGCAATAACGAGAGCGGTCATGGGTTATCTCCTCAGATCACTTTGGCGACGTTCTTGAGCTTGTCGACCAGGGTCGCCACATCGGCCACCTTGATGCCAGCCGAGCGCTTGGCAGGCTCTTCGACCTTCAGGGTCTTGATGCGCGGGGCCACGTCCACACCCAGGTCGGCCGGCTTGACGGTCTCCAGGGGCTTCTTCTTGGCCTTCATGATGTTGGGCAGCGTGACGTAGCGCGGCTCGTTCAGACGCAGGTCGGTCGTCACGACAGCAGGCAACTTCAGCTTCACGGTTTCCAGACCACCGTCGACTTCACGGGTCACGATGGCGTAACCATCGGCCACTTCCACCTTGGACGCGAACGTGCCTTGCGGCAGGTCAGCCAGGGCAGCCAGCATCTGGCCAGTCTGGTTGCTGTCGTCGTCAATGGCTTGCTTGCCCAGGATGATCAGGTCGGGCTTTTCCTTGTCGATCAGCGCCTTGAGCACCTTGGCCACGGCCAGGGGCTGCACTTCAGCGTCGGTTTCAACCAGGATGCCACGGTCGGCACCGATGGCCATGGCCGTGCGCAGGGTTTCCTGAGCTTGTGCCACACCCACGGTGACCGCGATGATCTCCGTGACCACGCCCTTTTCTTTCAGGCGCGTGGCTTCTTCGACGGCGATTTCGTCGAAGGGGTTCATGCTCATCTTGACATTGGCAATGTCGACACCAGAGCCGTCAGACTTCACGCGAACTTTCACGTTGTAGTCCACAACCCGCTTGACCGGAACCAGAACCTTCATGCGATGTTCTCCTGCGTCATGAGGAAGTTGAGTAAAAATGTGCCGCGCTTAAAAAAGCACGATCGTTCGATTCTAGCGTGACTTCGGGGCTCGTGAACCCCTCAAGCTCGCAAAAGACAGACAATACGCGAGTTCCTGTTGAACGCCGTCGGCGAGAAGGCCGTTTTTTTGCGCCATGTCAGTCCCAGCCCCTGTTTCAGACACCCTCGACACCCCCCTCAAACAAGGGAAGCACCGTCGCATCGGCGTCTTCGACTCCGGACTGGGGGGTCTCTCGGTGCTGCGCGCCCTGCACCAATACCTGCCTTTGGCCGAGATGTTGTACGTGGCCGACTCGGGTCATGCACCCTACGGCGAAAAAGACACGGCACACATCATCGCCCGCAGTGAGTACATCACCAACTTCCTGTTGGAGCAAGGGGCTCAGGCCATCGTGATCGCATGCAATACGGCGACAGCGGCAGCGGCACAACACCTGCGTGCCCGCTGGCCCGATGTGCCCATCATCGGCGTGGAGCCGGGCGTGAAGCCGGCGGTGACGCACTCCCCCAGTGGACGGATTGGTGTGCTGGCCACCCCCGGCACCCTGGCCAGCCCGAAGTTTCAGCAATTGGTGGAGCGGCACGGGCGCAACGCCGAGATCACCCTGCAGGCCTGCCCTGGGCTGGCCAAGGAAATCGAGGGAGGTGAACTGGACACGCCGCGCCTGCGCGAGTTGGTGGCGCAGTTTGCCCGCCCACTGCAGGAGGCCCACAGCGACACCATCGTGCTGGGCTGCACGCACTACCCCTTCGTGCGCCCCTTGTTCGAGCAGGTCCTGGGGCCGGAGGTGCGGATCATCGACACCTCCGATGCGGTGGCACGACATGTGGCCCACCTGGTGACGGAGTTACCACCTTGTGCGTCTGACTCGCCCAGCAAACCATCTGATGCCGTTTCGGACGGTCACATTCGCTTCTGGAGCAGCGGCAACCCGGCCCTCCTGAGCCAGATCGTGCAACGCTGGTTCAACCTGGCGTGCGCAGCCCAGCCCCTGCCCTGAGGCGCCTGGCTGCCCATTGGGCGTGCCCAGCGGACGGACGCACAAACAAAAAGGGAGCCTGTGACAACAGGCTCCCTTTGGAGATGTGGAGCGGGATAAGAGACTCGAACTCTCGACCTATACCTTGGCAAGGTATCGCTCTACCAACTGAGCTAATCCCGCATGTGTTGCCTGATTTGGCAACGCTCGCCTGACTTGCGTCTTGATCGATTTGGTGCATCAATCAGCGAAGAACGACATTATGCCTGTGTTTCACACTCTTTCGCAAGAGTGTTGCGAACTTTCATCAAGACCACCAGCGCTACCGGCTCACCTTACACTTGCCGCCACAGCCCTGGTGGTGAAATCGGTAGACACAGCGGACTTAAAATCCGCCGACGCCAAAACGTCGTGCCCGTTCGAGTCGGGTCCGGGGCACCAATCACGCACGCCGTCAGACGCGGACACAGCCTGACCTGGGAAGGTCTCAGTGCCGCTTGACACACGCGGTCAGCGCGCAAAGCCACACAAAGCAAAAGGGAGTCCATTTTCATGGACTCCCTTTGAATTGGAGCGGGATAAGAGACTCGAACTCTCGACCTATACCTTGGCAAGGTATCGCTCTACCAACTGAGCTAATCCCGCATATTCACTATGCTGCTTTCAGGCCGGTGGAGCCTGAAGGCTTGACTGGAGGCGCGGCCCGGAGTCGAACCGGGCTCAACGGATTTGCAATCCGACGCATAACCGCTTTGCTACCGCGCCAACAACTCTAAATTTGGAGCGGGATAAGAGACTCGAACTCTCGACCTATACCTTGGCAAGGTATCGCTCTACCAACTGAGCTAATCCCGCATGTTGCGCGCTATCAGGACAAGTCCGTCAGCTTGCAGTCTTCGCTTTAACAGATGCTCTAACGTTGCCGTTTGCTTTGCTGCTTTGATCACGTTTGGCGCGTGATCAGCGAAGAACTGAACTATAGCGCGTTTTTTGCGCCATCGTCAACCGAGCCCAAACTTTTTCAGTGTTTCAGCAGGTCGTTGCTTGCAGGCGACGCAGGGGCAGCGCCGGCCGCTTCCGGCTTGGCTTCTACCTTCACGTCCTCTTCAGGCAAGGGCTGAGGCTGGCGCACCAGCGCCACTTCCAGCACCTTGTCGATCCACTTGACTGGCACGATTTCGATCTGGCCCTTGACGTTCTCAGGGATCTCGGCGAGGTCCTTGACGTTCTCCTCGGGGATCAGCACCGTCTTGATGCCGCCACGGTGAGCCGCCAACAACTTCTCCTTCAGACCACCGATCGCCGTGACCTCGCCACGCAGGGTGATCTCACCCGTCATGGCCACGTCGGCTCGCACCGGGATGCCCGTCAACGCCGACACGAAGGCCGTCGTCATCGCGGCACCTGCGCTCGGGCCATCCTTGGGGGTGGCGCCATCGGGCACGTGGATGTGGATGTCGCGCTTCTCGAACAACTCGTCCTTGATGCCCAGACGTGCGGCACGGCTGCGCACCACGGTGCGGGCGGCCTCCACGGACTCCTTCATCACATCGCCCAACTGGCCGGTGCGGATGATGTTGCCCTTGCCTGGCATCACGGCGGCTTCGATGGTCAGCAGATCGCCGCCCACCTCGGTCCAAGCCAGGCCGACGACCTGGCCAACCTGATCTTCCTTGGTGGCTTCACCAAAGCTGTACTTGCGCACGCCCAGGAAGTCATTGAGGTTCTCGTCGGTCACGACCACCTTGTCGGCGTACTGCTTGAGCGCCACGCCCTTGACCACCTTGCGGCAGATCTTGGAGATTTCGCGTTCCAGCGAGCGCACACCGGCTTCGCGGGTGTAGTAGCGGATGATGCCGCGGATGGCGCTTTCAGCGACATCCAGTTCGGTTTCCTTGACGCCGTTGTTCTTGAGCTGTTTGGGCAGCAAGTACGTCTGAACGATGTGCACCTTCTCGTCTTCGGTGTAGCCAGCCAGGCGAATCACCTCCATCCGGTCCAGCAAGGCAGGCGGGATGTTCAGCGAGTTCGAGGTGGCCACGAACATCACGTCCGACAGGTCGAAGTCGAGCTCGATGTAGTGGTCGCCGAAGGTGTGGTTCTGCTCGGGGTCGAGCACCTCCAGCAGCGCCGAAGACGGGTCACCACGGAAGTCCATGCCCAGCTTGTCGATCTCGTCAAGCAGGAACAGCGGATTGCGCACGCCGACCTTGCTCAGGCTCTGCAGCACCTTGCCCGGCATCGAGCCGATGTAAGTGCGGCGGTGACCCCGGATCTCGGCTTCGTCACGCACGCCACCCAGGGCCATGCGCACGAACTTGCGGCCGGTCGCACGGGCGATCGACTGACCCAACGAGGTCTTGCCGACACCCGGAGGGCCGACCAGGCACAGGATGGGCGCCTTGACCTTGTCCACGCGTTGCTGGACAGCAAGATACTCAAGGATGCGTTCCTTGACCTTGTCGAGGCCATAGTGCTCTTCGTTGAGCACGTGCTCGGCGTTGGTCAGGTCATGCTTGACCTTGGACTTCTTGCTCCAGGGGAGGTTGCACAAGGTCTCGATGTAGTTGCGCACCACGGTGGCTTCGGCCGACATGGGCGACATCAGCTTGAGCTTCTTGAGCTCGGCATCGGCCTTCTTGCGCGCTTCCTTGGGCATGCGCGCCGCTTCAACCTTCTTGGCCAGCTCTTCGAAGTCAGCGCCCTCTTCGCCTTCGCCCAACTCCTTCTGGATGGCCTTGACCTGTTCGTTCAGGTAGTACTCGCGCTGCGACTTCTCCATCTGGCGCTTGACGCGGCCACGGATGCGCTTTTCCACCTGCAGGATGTCGACCTCATGCTCCAGCTGCTCCAGCAGCTTTTCCAGGCGTTGCGAGACCGAGAACAGGTCCAGCACCGATTGCTTGGCTTCGAGCTTGAGCGGCAGGTGGGCGGCGATGGTGTCGGCCAGGCGGCCGGCGTCGTCGATCCCGGAGATCGAGGTGAGGATCTCGGGCGGGATCTTCTTGTTGAGCTTGACGTACTGGTCAAACTGCTGCGTCACGGCACGGCGCAGGGCTTCGACCTCAGGGGTGACGTCACCCTCGGGCTGCACGGGCACCACTTCGGCCATGAAGAACTCGCCACTGTCGTCGATCGACGTGGTGTTGGCGCGCTGCACGCCTTCGACCAGCACCTTGACGGTGCCGTCAGGCAGCTTCAGCAGTTGCAGGATGCTGGACACGCAGCCGATGTCGAACATGTCATCCGACTTGGGCTCGTCCTTGCCAGCGGCCTTCTGGGCCACCAGCATGATCTGACGGCCAGCTTCCATCGCGGCTTCGAGGGCCTTGATGGACTTGGGGCGCCCCACAAAAAGCGGGATCACCATGTGCGGGAAGACCACAACATCGCGCAGCGGCAACAGCGGCAGCGTGATGGGATCCGAGGGAAGAATGGGGTGTCCAGACATATAGGGCTCACTTTCTCTGATGCCCACTTGGGGCCTCATCGACAAAACACAAGGGCACCGCGAAAACCAGGTTCACAGGTTTTCAGCGGTGCCCCACAGAGCGCATCAAGCACGCTCAGGCACTGGCCTTGGCCTGTTCCCGGTACACCAACAAAGGCTTGGCGTTCTCTTCGATCGTCGATTCGTCCAGAACCACTTTCTGCACGCCTTCCTGGGCGGGCAATTCGAACATTGTGTCCAGCAGCGACTCTTCCAGGATGGAGCGCAAACCGCGCGCCCCGGTCTTGCGGGCCAGCGCCTTGCGGGCGATGGCGTGCAAAGCCGCCGGACGAATTTCCAGTTCGACCCCGTCCATGCTCAAAAGTTGCTGGTACTGCTTGACCAGCGCGTTCTTGGGCTCGGTCAGGATCTGGATCATGGCGTCTTCGGTCAGCTCACCCAGGGTGGCAACCACCGGCATGCGGCCGATCAGCTCGGGGATGATGCCGAACTTGATCAGATCCTCGGGCTCGACCTCGCGGAAGAGCTCGGAGGCCTTGCGGTCGTCCTCGCTCTGCACTTCGGCGCCGAAACCGATGCCGGACTTGACCGAGCGGCTCTGGATGATCTTTTCCAGACCGTCAAAGGCGCCGCCGCAGATGAACAGGATGTTGGTCGTGTCGATCTGCAGGAAGTCCTGGTTCGGGTGCTTGCGACCACCCTGCGGGGGCACGGAGGCCATGGTGCCTTCGATCAGCTTCAGCAGGGCCTGCTGCACGC
>JAGNPA010000322.1 GCA_017989885.1 Aquabacterium sp. | reverse complement strand
CGCCAGGCCTTCGTCACCAGCAACATCATCGGGGCGACCACATTGGCGCAACTACGCAGCAACATCGACAGCCTGCAGGTGACCTTGCCGCCCGAGGTGCTCGACGGCATCGAGGCCATCCACCAGCGCTATCCCAACCCGGCGCCCTGAACCAACCCAGAGCCACCCCGAGCGAACCCGACCAGCGTTGGGCTTACTTCTGGCTCAGCGCGTTACTGACCAACCGCGAGGTGATGTCCACAATCTCGATCATGCGGTCGTAGGCCATGCGGGTGGGGCCGATCACGCCCAGCGTGCCGACCACCTGGCCGTGGATCTCATACGGAGCCGAGACCACCGACAGCTCTTCGAACGGCACCACCTGGCTTTCGCCGCCGATGTAGATGCGCACGCCATCGGCGCGGCTGGAGCCGTCCAGCAGGCGCATCAGCTGCGTCTTCTGCTCGAACAGGTCGAACATGCGGCGCAGCGAGCCCAGGTCCTGCGAGAAGTCTTCCACCGTCAGCAGGTTGCGCTCACCAGACAGCACCAGCTGGTCGCTGCTTTCGGCCATGGCCTCGCCACCGGCCTGCACGGCGGCCTGCATCAGGGTGGCGATGTCGCCGCGCAGCTGATCGACCTCGGAGCGCAGGCGCTCGCGCATCTCCTCAATGGTCAACCCCGAGTAATGCGCGTTGAGGATGTTGGTGGCCTCGACCAGTTGCGACTGGCTGAAGTCCTCGGCGGTGAAGATGACGCGGTTTTGCACATCGCCGTCGGGCGAGACCAGGATGACCAGCACGCGCTTGTCACCCAGGCGCAAAAACTCAATGTGGCGGAACACCGAGGCCTTGCGCGGCGCCGTGACCACGCCCACAAAATGCGAAAGGCTGGACAGGATGTTGGCCGCATTGGCGATGACGCGCTGCGGCTGATCGGGCTGCAGCTGTCCGTGTGCCTCGCTGCTCAGCTCACCCATGCCCTGAGGGCGAGCCGTCAGCATCGTGTCCACAAACAGGCGGTAGCCCTTGGGGGTGGGCACGCGGCCGGCAGAGGTGTGCGGGCTGACGATCAGGCCCAGCTCTTCCAGGTCGGCCATGACGTTGCGGATGGTGGCAGCCGACAAGTCCAAGCCCGACGCGCGCGACAGCGTGCGAGAGCCAACAGGTTGGCCATCGGCAATGTAGCGCTCGACCAGCGCTTTCAACAGGATCTTGGCACGGTCATCCAGCATGGGTGTCTCATTCTAGTTCTGGGCCGCGTGTTTGACGCCGCCCGCTCAGGGGAATGACCCAATTTGTCACATCCGCTGTGGTGTAATTCTTCGCATGCCGAGTACGCCTTCCTGTCGCTTCCGTCACGCCGCCCTGGTGGGCAAATACCAGGCCCGCGGCATCCGCCCGATTCTGGAAGATGTGGCGCATCTGCTGGCCCGCGCCGGCCTGGATGTGTCACTTGAGAGCGAAACCGCTTTGAACACCGGCATGACCGAGTACCCGGCCTTGAGCATCAAGGAGATCGGGCAGCAGTGCGATGTGGCCGTGGTGCTGGGCGGTGACGGCACCATGCTGGCCATCGCCCGCGAACTGGCCCCCTTCGACATCCCGCTGATCGGGATCAACCAGGGTCGCCTGGGCTTCATCACCGACATCCCGCTCAAGGACGTGGGCACCACCCTGCCCCTGATGCTGCGCGGCGAGTACGAAGAAGAAAGCCGCGCGATGCTGGCCGGGGCGGTGCTGCGCCCGATCCGGGGCGATGGCTTTGAGACCATCTACGAAGGCTTCGCCATCAACGAGGTGCTGGTCAGCCGAGGCGCCACCGCCAGCATGGTCGAGCTGCGTGCCGAGATCGACGGTCAGTTCGTTGCCAACTACCGTGCCGACGGCCTGCTGGTGTCCTCGCCCACGGGTTCGACCGCCTATGCGATGTCGGCCGGCGGCCCCATCATGCACCCCAGTGTGGGCGGCTGGGTGATCGTGCCGATTGCCTCGCACACCCTGTCCAACCGCCCTCTGGTGGTGTCGGACGATGTCACCATCACCATCGAGATCGTGGCCGGCAGGGACGCGGGCATGAACTTCGACATGCAAAGCCTGGCCAGCCTGCTGCACGGCGACCGCGTGATCGTGCGTCGCTCGGACCACCATGTGCGCTTCCTGCACCCCAAAGGCTGGAACTACTACGCGACCTTGCGCCGCAAACTGCGCTGGAATGAAGGAGTGAGTTAACACCATGCTGCGTCGCCTGACCCTGCGTGATTTCGTCATCGTGACCAGTCTGGAAGTGGACCTGAGCGGCGGCTTCACCGCGCTGACAGGCGAGACCGGCGCGGGCAAGTCCATCCTCATCGACGCCCTGCAGCTGGCCCTGGGCAGCCGGGGCGACGCCGGGGTGGTGCGCGAGGGCGCGGCGCGTGCCGACATCACCGCCGAGTTCGAACCCTCGGCGCAACTGGCCGCCCTGCTGGCGCCCTGGCTGGAAGAGGCCGGCTTTGACAACCTGGAGCCCGGTGCCCCGCTGCTGCTGCGTCGCGTGGTGGACGCCCAGGGCAAGAGCCGCGCCTGGATCAACGGCTCGCCCGCCACGGCCACGCAACTGCGCGAGCTGGGCGAGCACCTGGTGGACATCCACGGCCAGCACGCCTGGCAAAGCCTCACCCGCGCCGACGCCGTGCGCGCCCTGGTCGATGCGCAAGCCGGCGTGGACACCCCCGCGCTGCAAGCCGCCTGGGTGGCCCGCCGCGACGCCGCACGCCGTCTGGACGAGGCCCGCGGCCAGCAGGCCGATCTGGAGCGCGAACGAGAACGCCTGCAGTGGCAGATTGGTGAGCTGGACAAGCTCAACCCACAGGCCGACGAGTGGGACACGCTCAACACCGAGCACAGCCGCCTGAGCCACGGCCAGGCCATTCTGGATGCCGCCCGCGGGGCGCTGGACGCTGTGTCCGAGGCCGATGACAGCGCTGAGAGCCTGACCGCCCGCGCCATCGACGCGCTGGACGACGTGGCCTCGGTGGAGCCGCACCTGGGCAATGCCCTGGAGGTGCTGCGCGAAGCCCAGGCACAACTGCAAGATGCCGCCCGCAGCCTCAACAGCGCCTTGCACCACACCGAACTGGACCCGGATCGGCTGGCCGAACTGGATGGCCGCATGTCGATGTGGATGAGCCTGGCGCGTCGCTACCGCCGCGCCGCGCCCGAACTGCC
>JAGNPA010000321.1 GCA_017989885.1 Aquabacterium sp. | reverse complement strand
GGCTACGAGTGCTCGCTCAAGCCGGGCGCCTGGCCGGGCGTGCACAACCTGTTGCCCGTGCCCTTGCGCCGCCGTGGCCTGCAGCCCGTGGGCCGGCTTGATCAAGACACCACCGGCCTGCTGCTGCTGACCGATGACGGCCCCTTGCTGCACAAGCTCACCTCGCCCAAGCACCATGTGCCCAAGGTTTACGAAGTGACCTGCAAACACCCGGTCACACCGGCCATGTGCGAGAAACTGCGCAAGGGCGTGGTGCTGGATGACGACCCCGAACCCGTCTATGCCGATGCGGCCGACCCAGTGGGCGAGGGCGAGACCCTTCATCTGCGCCTGACCTTGCTGCAAGGCAAGTACCACCAGGTCAAGCGCATGGTGGCCGCCGTCAGCAACCGCGTCGAAGGCCTGCACCGCAGCCAGATCGGGCGCCTGACCTTGCCCGAGGACCTCGCCCCCGGTCAATGGCGCTGGATCGAAGACCCCGCCATCGTCCTGCCCTGACCCCGTTGACCGGGACGGTCAAAGAATGTTCGTGAAGTCGGTGTTCAGGTACTCGTCCTGAACGCTGGGCGCCTGCCAGTCGCGCACCCAGTCCACAAACTCACCCGCGGGCATGGGTGGGCTGATGAAGAAGCCCTGCGCTTCGTTGCAGTGCAGGCCTTCCAGCAGCTTCCAGCTCTTGGCCGACTCCAGCCCCTCGGCCACCACCGACATGCCCAGGTTGTGCGCCAGGTCGATGATCGAACGCACGATCTTGGCGTCGTTCAGGTCGTTCTGCATGTTCAGCACGAAGGACTTGTCGATCTTCAACTCGTGCACCGGCAGGGTCTTGAGGTAGGCCAGCGAGGAATAGCCGGTCCCGAAATCGTCGATGGACAGCAGGAAGCCCAGCTCGCTCAGGCGGGTCAGAATGTGTTCCGCATGAGCCGGATCGTCCATCGTGGCGCCTTCGGTGATCTCCAGCACCATGGCGCCAGGCGGCACCTGATGGCGGGTCAGGATCGCGTGCAGATGCTGGGGCAGGTCGCGGTCCATCAGGTCGTGAGCGGACAGGTTGACGGCAATTTTCAGGTTCAGTCCCGCGTCATGCCATTGGCGCCAGATGGTGGCCGCCTGGTCGACGACCCACAAGCTCAGCACGCGGATGAAGCCGGTCTGCTCGGCAAACGGGATGAACACATCCGGTGGGATCAGCCCCTTTTCCGGGTGTTGCCAGCGGATCAGGGCCTCGGCACCCAGCACCGCTTTCGTGTTCAGGCAGATCTTGGGCTGCAGGTGCAACTGCAGCTCGTGGCGGTTCACCGCCTGTTTCAGCTCGGTCAACAGGCTCAAGGACGCAGCCTGGTCCGGGTCCATGTCCGGGCTGTACACCATCACGCTGGCGACCTTCTGCCGGGCGGCATTCATTGCCATTTCCGCGTGAGACAGCAGTTCATTGGCGTTGCGGCCGTCTTCCGGGAACAAGGCGACGCCCGCCTGCGCCATCAAGTCGATGGCTTGCCCGTCCAGCTCGAAGGGCGTGTCCATGCTGTGCAGCAGGCGCTTGGCCAGTTGCGTGGCGCTCACCTTGTCGGCGCGGGGAATCAGGCAGGCGAACTGGTTACCCCCCACACGGCCCAGCAGGTGGTGTGCATCCGGCAAAGTGGCCGACAAGCGCAGGGCTACCTTGCGCAGCAGGGTGTCACCCGAGGCCTGGCCCAGCACCGCGTTGACGTGCTTGAAGCGCTGGATGTCCAGGGTGACCAGGGCGCCACTGTGCTTGCCTTGTCGCGCTTCGTTGATCTGCTGATCCAGCCGCACCTGAAAATAGGCGCGGTTGGGCAGGTGGGTCAGCGTGTCACGAAACGCCGTCTGGCGAATGTCGTCTTCCCGGTGGTGGCGATAGTTGGTCAGCTCGCGCATCCGCAAGCCCAACAGTCGCAACTCCGTCGGGCCTGCGGGCACCGGCACCTCCGGCCATTCCTCCTGGGTGGCCCGATGGGTCCAGCCGCTCAGGTCGCGCATGCCCTGGCGCAGTCGCCAGCCTTGCTGCCACAGCAGGCCGCCGGCCAGCACGCAGCCGACCAGGGCGCCCAGCATCAACTGCCAACGCGCCCGCGCCCAGCCCGGGTCGGTGACATTGGGTTCAGCGCGCAGCCACACCACGGCCCGACCACCGGGTGCATCCGGGGTCGCCACAGACAGGGACGCATGGACCTGCCCGTTGGCATCGAACTCCGTCGGGCTGCCATCGGGGGTGGGGGCCGTCAGCGCCTTGCGCTCGAGCAAGCTCAGGGCCTCGTAGGCGTTCGTCCATGCCGGCGCCTCCCCGGTGCTGGGTTGCCACGCGCCGTCCACGCGCTCCTGGGTGAGCACCGCCACCTGCACATTGGGCATCCACTGCAAAGCCTGCCGCAGGCCCGCCTGCAGCGCGGCGGGGGGCACCCGCAAGGCAGGGGCTTGTCCCTGCGTCGGCTGCTGCCCAATGGGGTGCAGCATCACCCGCGCCACCTGCATGCCCTGTCGCAATTCCTCGCGCGCATGGCGCTGATCGGCGCCGGCCTGTTGAAGGCGCAGCAGAGAGTTCATCGACATTCTCGGACAGAAGGCCAGAAGGCGGCGCAAGGTGGCTCGGGAATCAGACAGAAAATCGCCTTTACGTCACGCGCTGCCCGTGCAACGCCCGAAGGTTCACCGCCAGGCGGGATAATGCGCTCCCATGCAAATCTTTCGCGGTTTCCATCATGCAGCCTTGGCGCCGGCCTGTGCGCTGACCATCGGCAATTTCGACGGGGTCCATCGCGGCCATCAGGCGATGCTGGCGCTGCTGCGCAACGAGGCGCAGCACCGCGGTCTCCCGGCCACCGTTCTCACCTTCGAGCCGCATCCGCGTGACTACTTTGCGGCACTGACCGGCAAGCCCGAACTCGCCCCAGCGCGCATCGCCACCTTGCGTGACAAGCTCTCCGAGCTGGAGCGCTGCGGTGTCGACCAGGTGGTGGTGGTGCCCTTTGATCAGCACCTGGCCAGCCTCAGCCCCCAGGCTTTCATCGACGACGTGCTGGTGAACGGGTTGCGCGCCCGCTACGTGCTGGTGGGCGACGACTTCCGCTTTGGCGCCAAACGCGCGGGTGACTACGCCTTGCTCGATGCCGAAGGCAACCGCCAGGGCTTCGACGTGGCCCGCATGATGAGCTACGAGGTCCATGGCCTGCGGGTGTCC
>JAGNPA010000042.1 GCA_017989885.1 Aquabacterium sp. | reverse complement strand
GTGCACGCGCAGGGCTTCGCCCAGGGTGACGGCGTCTTCCAGGGCCATGCAGGCGCCTTGGGCCATGTACTGGGTGGTGGGGTGCGCGGCATCGCCCAGCAGGGTGGCGCGGCCGAAGGTCCACTGCGGCACCGGCTCGCGGTCGGCGGTGGCCCAGCGCTTCCAGGTCTTGGGCAGCTCGATCAGCTGACGGGCCTTGGGGTCGATGCCCTGGAAGTAGCTTTCCACTTCTTCCTTGCTGCCATCCTTGACGCCCCACTCTTCCTGCTCACGGCTGTGGAAGGTCACGACGATGTTGTACTGCTCGCCACCGCGCAGGGGGTAGTGCACCAGGTGGCAGTTCGGGCCGGCCCACAGGCTGGCGGCATTCCACTTCAGCTCGTCGGGGAACTCGCTCTTGTCGACCACGGCGCGGTAGACCACATGGCCGGTGACGCGGGGCGGGTCGTTGACGTACTTGGCACGCACCACGGACTTGACGCCATCGGCACCGATCAGGGCGGCGCCCTTCCACTGCTTGCCGTTCTGGTCGGTCACGGTGACGCCGTCAGCGTCCTGCTCGACCTGCTCAATGCGGGTGTTGGTGAAGAATTCGACGCGCCCGGTTTCCTGGGCACCTTCCAGCAGCGACAGGTGGATGTCCACGCGGTGGATCACGGCATAGGGGTTGCCAAAGCGCCTGCGGAAGTGCTCGTCGGTGGGGATCTTGCCGATCAGCTTGGCGTCCACGGCATCGTGCATCACCATGTAGTCGGTGAACACCGCACGGGAACGGGCCTTCTCGCCCACGCCCAGCGCGTCGAGTGCATGGAAGGCGTTGGGGCCGAGCTGGATGCCGGCGCCGATTTCGCCGATTTCAGGGGCCTGCTCAAACACCTGCACCTGGAAGCCCTGGCGCACCAGCGCCAAAGCGGCAGCCAAGCCGCCGATGCCACCACCCGCCACCAGGACGGGGAGATCCGAAACCTTGTTGTTCATGTGCGCTCCTCATGGGTCCCGTGCCGATCATCAGCACACTGATTGTCAGTATAGTGAACATGGCATTGTCGCAGATCAAGGAAAACCCTAGGGGTCAACCCGGGTGTCTGGTGAGGGCGAGAGGGGAGCGATGCGCGTTGAGCGCATCGTGATGCGGTGTCGGCGACCCGTCAACCGTGGCGTGTTGCGCGGCCTTGCATCCACAGCAGGCTCAGCGCCAGCAGGGTGAGCCAGGCGCCTTGACCCACCACGCCGACGTGGTCAAACGCCCAACCGCTGACCAGCGGGCCCACCGAGCCGCCCACGGTGTAGCCCGCGATCATGGCCGAGGTGCCGGCCAGCGCCGACGAGTCGGCAAAGTCATGCGCCACGCGGATCATGCTCAGCGTGTAGAGCGCCCCGCCCACCGCGCCCCACAGGGCGGCACACACCCAGATCAGTGCGGGCCACTGGGTGGCAAAGGCAAACGCCACGCCGCTGGCGGCCAGCACACCGGCCCCGATGGCAAACAGGCGGCGCGAGGCCACATGGTCGGCCAGCCAGCCCAAGGGGTACTGCAGCGCAAAGCTGCCCATGCCCAGCGCCCCGGCGATCGAGGTGGCCGCCGCCAGGTTCAGCCCGATTTCGGAGCCGTAGGCCGTGGTGATGGTGCCCAGACCCACTTCGAAGACCCCGCCTACGACAGCGGCCCACACCAGCCATGGTCGGAAGCGCCAGGCGGCCATCAGGCTCATCGGCTCTCGGTCCTCGTGCATCGCTTTCAGGTGGCTCACGGCCGGCACCAGGGTCAGGCTCAGGCCCAGCGCCAGTCCCCCGGCGGCCACGGCGTTGGCCTGCAGCGGCCCCAGGCCCAGCAGCCCTGGCAGAAAGGGACCGATGGCCATGCCCGCGCCCAAAATGGCCTGATAAAAGCCGGTCAGGCGTCCCCGGTGGGTGGCCGGCACGTTGTGCGCAATCAGGGCCTCGGTGGCGTTCCAGGCGGCCGCCGCGCCTACGCCACTCATCAGGCCCAGCACGCACCACAGCACATAGCTGTCGGTCAGCAGGTAGCCCAGGCAGGCGATCAGCTCCAGGCCCAGGCCCAGTCGGTAGGCGCGGCCCACCCCCACTTTGGCAAACAGGTGGGGCACCACCGGGATCAGCAGCGCCACGCTCAGGAACGACAGCATGGCAAAGCTGCCAATGGCCGTGTTGCTGACACCCGCGGTTTGCAGGCGCACGGCCAGCACCGGGTTGAGCAGGCTGAAACTCAGCACCACCAGGGCGGTGCCCATCATCACCCGCCACAGGCCCGCGGGCAGGGGCGGCAGTCCCAGCCGATGCACCTTACTTCAACCAGCCTTTGCGACGGAAGAACCAGAACGGCGTCACGATGGACAGCAGCATCAGGCACAGCGCCAGGGGGTAGCCCCACTTCTGGCTCAGCTCGGGCATGTACTGGAAGTTCATGCCGTAGATGCTGGCGATCAGCGTGGGGGGCAGCAAGGCCACCGAGGCCACCGAGAAGATCTTGATGATCTTGTTCTGGTTGATGTTGATGAAACCGACCGTGGCGTCCATCAGGAAGTTGATCTTGTCGAACAGGAAGGCCGTGTGGCTGTCGAGCGAGTCGATGTCGCGCAGGATCTGGCGGGCTTCCTCGAACTGGTCGGCGTTGAGCATGCGCGCGCGCATCATGAAGCTCACCGCGCGGCGCGTGTCCATCACATTGCGGCGGATGCGCCCATTCAAGTCTTCCTGGCGCGCAATCGCCGCCAGCGCTTCGCCGGCGGCCTGGTCGTTGACCTCGTCCTTCAGCACCCGGCGGCTGACCTTTTCCAGGTCGTCGTAAATGCCTTCGAGCGTGTCGGCCGAGTACTCCGCGTCGGCGTCGTACAGCTTGAGCAGCACGTCCTTGGCATCTTCGATCAGCGCGGGGATGCGGCGTGCGCGCATGCGCAGCAGGCGGAACACCGGCAGGTCTTCCCGGTGCACCGAGAACAGCACGTTCTCGTGCAGGATGAAGGCCACCCGCACGTTGCGCGGCGCTTCGTCATCGTCGATCAAAAAGTCGGAACGGATGTGGATCGCGCCGTCTTCTTCATAGAAGCGGGCCGACTCTTCCAGGTCATCGTCGATGATGTCGGCCGGGATCACGAGGCCGAACTTCACAGCGATCCAGCTCTTTTCCTCTGGCGAGGGGTCTTCCAGGTCGACCCAGACCGGGCGGGCCGAGGTCAGTCCGTCCAGGCTGTCGATTTCTTCCTGAAACAGCCGGCCGTTGGCCAGCGTGAACACGTTGAGCATGGGTACTCCAGCACAGGGGCGGCACGGCGCTCAAGGGCGTGCACGCTCACAGGTCGAGGGGAAAGGGGGTGTCAAGGTTGCCGCCCCCTCCCGCGAGGCCCGCATCGGGTCGCTGCCTGAGGCAGCCCCGACGGGCCGCACCCGACACCGCATCCTGTTCAGGGCAGGGCGGCCAGGTGGCTGGAGTGGGCGGTCACCGATGGGGACTGTCCAAGGTGATTGCTCCAAAGCGCCGATGAGATCGGCCAACGCATCATTATCACGTGCCCTGTGACCTTGTGGGTGTTGCCATGCACCAAAAAAGTCCGGCATCCGGCGTGAAGCCGGTGCCATGGGGCGGTGTAAGGTCACGCCCATGGCCAGCCCCTTCACCCGTCTCGACCTCAACCTCTTTCGCGTCATGGACGCCGTGTACGAGCACGGCGGCATTTCGGGCGCCGCCCGCCACCTGCATCTGAGCCAGCCTGCGGTCAGCCATGCGCTGGCCCGCCTGCGCCGGCTGTGGGACGACCCCTTGTTCGTCCGCCAGGGCAACAGCATGGTCCCGACCGAGCTGACGCGCCGCGTGATCGGCGAGGTGCAGGCCCACCTGCGCGGCCTGCAGTCCCTGATGGCCCAGGCCGACCGTTTCGACCCGGCCACCCTGGACATGACGCTGCGCGTGGGCATGCGTGACGTGCTGGAGGCCATTGCCTTGCCCCCGCTGATCGCACGGCTGGCGCTGGAGGCGCCACGTGTGCATCTCACCAGCGTGCGCGTGCCACGTGATGCGCTGGAGCGCACCCTCACCCTGGGCGAGGTGGACCTGGTGATCGACCGCCAGCGCCGGGTGGGCGAGCGCATCCGTGGCGAACACCTGGCCGACGAAACCCTGGCCGTGCTGATGCACGCCGACCACCCGCTGGCCGACGGCCCCGTCAATCTGGACGACTACTTTGCCTGCCAGCACGTGATGGTGGCCCTGCAACCCGAGCGCCCTGACCCGCTGCAGCCAGTCTGGGCGGGCCTGGGGCGAGGTCCGCGCGAGGTCATCCTGCGCTGCCAGCATTACTTCGCGGCCGCCAACGTGGTGGCACACAGCAGCGCCTTGCTGACCCTGCCGCGCACCTACGCCGAAGGCCTGACGCGCGGCCTGCCGCTGGTGCTGCGCGAGCTGCAGGCGCCCATCCCGCCCATGGGCATCTGGATGTACTGGCATGCCGACCGTGAGGACGACCCGGTGCACCGCTGGATGCGCGCCTGCGTGGGCGAGGCTGCCTGCCAGTCCATGCGCGCCGTGCATGACTTGCGATGAAAATTCATCATTTGATGCACGGCCTGGGGCGGCGTAGCATCGTTTCCCAGACCTCAGGAGACACAGTCCATGGACTTCCAGCCCAGTGAACGCGCCGCCCAGACCGCCCAACGCGTGCGGTCCTTCATCGATACCCACATCGCGCCCATCGAGGCCGAGCACTGGGCGGGCATCCTCAAGCGCCGCCATGGGGGCGAGTGGACCGAATGGCAGATCCCGCCGCGCGTCGAGGCCCTCAAGGCCCAGGCCCGTGCAGAAGGGCTGTGGAACCTCTTCCTGCCCGATGCCGAACTGGGTGCGGGCCTGAGCGTGCTCGACTACGCCTTCAGCGCCGAACAAACCGGCCGCTCGATGATGGCGCCCGAGATCTTCAACTGCAACGCGCCTGACTCCGGCAACATGGAGGTGATCTGGAAGTACGGCAACGCCGAGCAGAAAGAGAAATGGCTCAAGCCCCTGCTGGCCGGCGAGATCCGCTCCGTCTTCTTCATGACCGAGCCTGACGTGGCCTCGTCCGACGCCACCAACATGGCCGCGACCGCTGTGATCGACGGCGACCACATCGTCCTGAACGGCAAGAAGTGGTGGTCGTCCGGCGTGGGCGACCCGCGCTGCAAGATCGGCATCTTCATGGCCCTGACGCCCGACGAGAGCAAGGACCGCCACCACCAGCACTCCATGGTGCTGGTGCCCATGGACACCCCGGGCGTCGAGATCCAACGCATGCTGCCCGTGTTCGGCGAGTACGACGAGCCCCACGGCCACGGCGAGGTGCACTTCCACAACGTGCGCGTGCCCATTGGCAACTTCATCTCCGGCCCCGGCCGCGGCTTCGAGATCGCCCAGGGTCGCCTGGGCCCGGGCCGCATCCACCACTGCATGCGCTGCATCGGCGCCGCTGAAAAGTCGCTGGAGCTGGCGATCCAACGGGGTCTGGAGCGAACCGCCTTCCGCAAGCCCCTGATCGACCTGGGCGGCAACCGTGAGCGCATCGCCGAATGCCGCGTGGCCATCGATCAAGCTCGTCTGCTGACCCTGCAAGCGGCCTGGAAGATCGACACCCTGGGCGTGATGAGCGCGCTGACCGATGTGTCGGCCATCAAGGTCGTCGCGCCCAGCATGCTGCAACACGTGGTGGACTTCGCGATCCAGATCCACGGTGGCGCGGGCGTCTCGCACGACACCCCGCTGACGATGTTCTTCAACCAGGCCCGCTCATTGCGCCTGGCTGATGGTCCGGACGAGGTCCACAAGGGCATGATTGCCCGCCTGGAGTTGATGAAGTACGGGGTCAAGCGCTGAGATGGGCACGATCTATCTTGTGCGTCACGGTCAGGCCTCGTTTGGCAGTGACAACTACGACGCGCTGTCGCAATTGGGGCACCGGCAGGCCGGCGTGGTCGGCCGGGCCCTGCTGGCGCGTGGGGTGCAGCCCGATGTCGCCTTCAGCGGCACCATGCGCCGGCATCAGGAAACCGCAGCCGGGGCTCTGGCCACGCTGGGTGCGGGCCTGCCCGTGCAGATCCTGCCCGGCGTCAACGAGTTCGACCACGAAAACGTCATCCAGGTGGCCGAGCCGCGTTACGCCAGCAAGGCCGTGATGATGGCCGACATGGCAGCCGGGGGCGATCCGCGTCGCGCCTTCCAGAAGTTCTTTCAGGACGCGGTCAGCCGCTGGGTCGGCGGCAACCACGATGACGAGTACGCCGAGCCCTGGTCCGTCTTCAAGCTGCGCTGTGTCACGGCCCTGGATGACCTCGTGCAGGCCACGCCGCCCAAAGGGCAGTCCGTGGTCTTCACCTCGGGCGGCACCATCAGCGTCATGTGCGCCCACCTGCTGGGCCTGAGCGACGCCCAGGCCTTCACCATCAACTGGACGCTGGCCAACACCGGCATCACCAAGATCGTGACCGGCCGCGATGGCCTGCACCTGGTGTCGGTCAACGAGCACGCGCACCTGGAAGGCGGCGAGTCGGGTCTCTTGACCTATCGCTGACCCGATCGCTGAATCACCCCTGATTCGCGTGGTGCGCCTGCACCGCCCGCCGGTGAGCGACCGCGCCCGGTCGTGACGCATGCCAAGATGGCTGCTCGCAAAAAAATGGAGCGAAGACATGCGTGCAGGCAAGATCGCAGCTGGGGTGCTGCTGGCGCTGGTGGCCGTGACGGGCGTGGGCGTGGCCCTGAGTTGGGCCCCAGACCGTCCGGTCGAGACCCTCACCGCGCGCTGGGCGCCGCCGCCCTCTCAGTTCGTGCCCCTGCAAGGCATGCATGTCCATCTGCGCGACGAAGGCCCCCGCACCGATCCACAGCCCATCGTGCTGCTGCACGGCACCTCGGCCAGCCTGCACACCTGGGACGGCTGGACCGACGCGCTCAAAGGTGAGCGCCGCGTCATCCGCATGGACCTGCCGGGCTTTGGTCTCACCGGCCCCATGCCCGACGGCGACTACCGCCTCACGCGCTATGTGAGCTTCGTCATTGCCTTGCTCGACCAGTTGGGCGTGCAGCAGGCCGTGCTGGCCGGCAACTCCTTCGGTGGTAACCTGGCCTGGAAGGTGGCCGTGGACCATCCGCAGCGCGTCAGCAAGCTGGTGCTGGTCGATGCCGCCGGCTACCCCTTCGACCCGGCCTCCATGCCCATCGGCTTCAAAATCGCGCAGATCCCGGCCCTGCGGCCCATGATGGAGCACACCCTGCCGCGCAGCATGATCGAGTCGAGCGTTCGCAACGTCTACGGCGACCCGGCCAAGGTCACACCCGAACTGGTCGACCGCTATCTTGAACTCACCCTGCGCGCCGGCAACCGCGGCGCCCTGGTCGAACGCTTCCGCCAGAGTCCCAGCGGCGAGTTCACCGCGCAGATCCCGCAGGTGCGCCAGCCCACGCTCATCCTCTGGGGCGGACAGGACCGTCTGATCCCGCCCGACAACGCCTTGCATTTTCAGCGTGACATCGCCGGCAGCCGCCTCGTGATGTTCGACGCGCTGGGGCATGTGCCGCATGAAGAGGACCCGGCTCAGACCGTGGCCGCCGTGCAGGACTTCCTGGCACCGTGAGTCGCATCAAGCGCCATGCAACGGTTCAGTTGCCAAACTCCTTGCCGTAGGGCGGCGCAATGGGGGGTCGATCAAGCCATTGAGTGCATCGGCCGACAGCCGTCGCGTCAGGTCTGGCGGTGCGCTGTCTCATCACCAGTGACGCATCAAGCCCAGCCCCCAGGTTCGGATCTGTCCTTGACCATCACGGTGCATGCTCTGGATCAGCCCCTGGACACTCCAGGCCCGGTGAGGGTGCCACCGCACTTGGGCAGTCCAGCCCCACTCTTCAGGCTGAGATGCCAGGTAGGCCCTTGCGTATCCTTCAACTTGCGCACTCCAGCGTGGCGAAGCGCTCCACAGTAGCCCGGAGGCCAGCCCAGATCCCAGCGCCCAGGGCTTGTCGGAACGGCCTCGATCCCACTGAGCGTGGTTGTCCACAAAGGTGTACCCCAAGGTATGCCCTTGCGAATCCAGGTGCCAGGCCCAGCCGGGGCCGCCGCGCAACTCCGTCCCCACATGGCGGTTGGCATCGTGTCTTTCGAAAGGGTCACGGCGGATGTGCATGGCCACACGCCACGAGCGCGCTTTCAGCAAAGGCTCTCGCGGACTGAGTGAGGTGATGTCCACAGGTGTCAGGCGCTCGAAGCGCAGTGCCCCGTTTTCCGCGCGACTCAAGCTCAGTTGAAAGAAGTTGATCGCAGCACCTGCTTGGTAGCCCTGAGCTGGATCGAGCAAGTCATGGTACGCAGGCCGGGCGGACAGCGTGAGCCAGGGACGCCCTGCGCGCTGGCCTGTCATCAGATCCAACCGTGCGGTGGCATGGCCATGCGTGGGGTCGTAGGAAGGTCGCGGCACCACGATTGGATCGCCGCTTGGCAATGTGGCACGCGCTTGCAGCAGCGCCAGGCGCCGTTCGTGTACCAGCGATTCCGCCCACCCCTCACGCACCGCATCGAAAGCCACCAGCCGCTCTGCGGCCTCCAGCGCCAGGATTTGCCTACGAGCGTCTGCCAGTACCTGCGACAGATCGGAGGGGTGCAAGTGACCATCGGCCAATTGACGTGCCACCATCGCATCCTCGGGCCCCAGCGCTTGGGCACGTGCCTTCAACTCGGTGCTGTTGGCAGGCCGGTAATGCACCGCTCGCAACAAGCCAGGCGTCTCGGCAACGGCACGAATGGTGTCGACCGGGATTGCCCACCAGGTGAACCGATCTGCCAAGCCCCATCCGGGGCGGGCTGCGTCGAGCAGCGCCAGAAGGTGGTACGAGCAGTTCTCGTCGATGAAGAAGTAATTGAAGCGCGTGGGGCCCAGCTCCCAGGTGTGGGCCAGCAGGCGCTCCACTTCTTCCGGTGTGAAGTTGAGCTCGTACTCCCAGATGTCACGGTTTTCCAGGTCGTTGTACTCACGGATGCGCAAGTAGTACGGGGCATTGGTGAATTGACCGGGGTACAGCCCCATCAGTCCCTTGAGGGCGTAAGCAATGCCTTCGCTCTCGTGGGCGTTGGCGGCATAGTTGATCGCGTAGGACAGCAGGGGCGCGGACGCTTCGCCGTTGCCGCTGACAGGCGCCGGATCCAGCCGCAAGAATGTGTGGCCATACATCGAAGCCGGGCTGTTGAGGTAGGCCGACGGAAAGATCAGGCTGACCTTTTCCGCACGCAGTGCGGAGCGCCATTGCTCGAATCGCGGGCAATCAGGCTCAGGCCAAGCCTCGCTGTCAATCTGCAGTGACGATCTCAGCCATCGCTGCCGCGCGATGAAGCGGCACGCAGCCGTTTGCTCCAGCGCATGCACGGGCTGCGGATCGAACATCGCTGCCAACGTGGCATGGAGTTCGGCTTCCGGGTTGTCTGCGCCATCTGGTGCCAGAAAGAACCCTGGGTCATCGGCCAAGCTGCGCAGTTGTCGTGTGACCGGGTGTGTACGGTAGTGCAGCAGTGTGCGCCACATCGGGGTGTGGGCCAGGCCCAACTCAATGGCTTGCTGTTGCCATTGGCGCAGCACAGCGGGGGAGGGTTGGCTTGCCTCAGCCGAGGCGGCATGCGCTTCA
>JAGNPA010000320.1 GCA_017989885.1 Aquabacterium sp. | reverse complement strand
GGGCGCTTCGCTGCGCCTTCGGCCGAGCCTGAACCGGCGCCCATGCCTGCGGCGCCTCGCAATGCGGCACCCGCCACAGCCCCGGCACGTGCGACGCCCGCCAAGAAGACGAGCAAGAAGCCCGCGGTCGCCCCCACGCCGGAGTTCATCCGCCGTGCGCAGCGACAGGCCTTCTGGCGCCAACCTTCCGTGCGCGGCGTGCTCACCGGCCTGTCGCTGGCCCTGCTGCTCTCCCTGGGGGTGCAGGCGGTGCACCAGTTCCGCGACGTCCTGGCCGCCCAGCACCCCAGCTGGCGCGACGCCCTGACCCGGTGGTGCGAGCTGGCGCATTGCACGCTGCAGCCGCCCTTGCGCATCGACGCCCTGCAGGTGGACAGCGCGACCTTGCTGCGCGCCGATTCGGCCGGCCCCGACCACTACCGCCTCAGCGTGGTCGTGCGCAACCGCGCCGCCCTGGCGCTGGCCTGGCCACATGTGGACCTGACCTTGACCGACATCTCCGGGGCGGTCGTGGCCCGACGCAGCTTCTCGCCGGCCGATGCCCAGTGGGCCGATGGCAGTGACTCACCGCCCCGTTTCGCACCGCGCCCCGACGCCGTGCCGCCACAGCGCGCCACCACCCTGGTCTGGCAGCTGCGTGCCCCGACTTTGCAGCCCGCCGGCTACACGGCCGAGCTGTTCTACCCCTGAATCCCTTACCCGAGACTTCCCATGTCCGTCCTGATCTGCGGCTCCCTGGCCTTTGACACCATCACGACCTTCCCCGGTCGCTTCGCGCAGCAGATCCTGCCCGATCAGGTGCACATCCTGAACGTGTCCTTCCTGGTGCCCTCGATGCGCAAGGAGTTCGGGGGCTGCGCCGGCAACATCGCCTACAGCCTGCAGCAACTCGGTGGCGACCCGCTGATCATGGCCACGCTGGGCAAGGATGGCGTGCTCTACCGCAACCACCTCGAGAACCTGGGCATCAGCCTGCAGCACGTGCGCACGGTGGACGATGACTACACCGCCCAGGCCATCATCATCACCGACCAGGACAACAACCAGATCACGGCCTTCCACCCTGGCGCGATGGGTCAGGCCCACATCCAGCACATCGAAACCGACCCGCGCGTCCAACTGGCCATCGTGGCCCCGGATGGGCGCGACGCCATGATCCAACACGCCGAGCAACTGCAAGCCGCCGGCATCCCCTTCGTGTTCGATCCGGGCCAGGGTCTGCCCATGTTCAACGGTGAAGAGCTCCAGCGCTTCGTCAGCCAGGCGAGCTGGGTGGCCGTCAACGACTACGAAGGCAAGATGCTGGCCGAACGCACCGGTCAAAGCCTGGCCGAGCTGTCGCGCGGTCACCTGCGCGGCCTGATCGAGACCCTGGGCGCCGAGGGCTGCAATGTGTACGTGCAAGGCGAAGTCACCCATGTGCCCGGCGTGAAGGCCGAGGCGGTGGTGGACCCCACCGGCTGTGGCGATGCCTTCCGTGGCGGCCTGCTGTTCGGTCTGTCGCAAGGCTGGGACCTGGTCAAGTCGGTGGCACTGGCCAACCGCATCGGCGCCATCAAGATCGCCGTGGCCGGCCCGCAGAACTACACGCTCGACCGCGCCGCGCTGGGCGTCTGAGCCTGAGTCACAGACGTGCGTCGCACACGCGGGGCTCGCACCCGCCGCTGGATCGCTGCGCTGGGCCTGGCGGCCCTGGGCGCCTGGTCAGCCCATGCCGGCTGGTTTGACGGCGGCCGCAAGACCGCCACGGGCGCGGGGCTGAGCCTGGCCACCTGGAACCTGGAGTGGCTGATGACACCCCAGACCCAGGCCGAGCTGAGTGCCCGCTGCCAGCGTCAGCAGCCGCGCAGCCATGAGCGGGCCCTGCCCTGCACGCCGGGTCGCAAACCGCCACCTGCGCGCACCCAGGCCGATCTGGATGCCTTGGCGCGCACCGCGCAGGCCCTGCACACCCCACGCCGTGTGGACGTGGTGGCCTTGCAAGAGGTGGACGGCCCCGACGCCGCCCGGCAGGTGTTTCGCCAGGGCTGGAAGCTGGACTGCTTCGAGCGCCGCGCGCATCCGCAAAAAGTCGGCTTTGCCATCCGCGAGGGGGTGCCCTACCGCTGCAACAGCGAGCTGAGTGACCTGGATGTGGACGGCGGCTCCCGCGCGGGTGCCGACCTCACGCTCTACCCGGGCACCGCCAGGGAAGTGCGCCTGCTCAATGTGCATCTGAAAAGCGGTTGCTTTCGGGGTGACCTGGATCGCGCCTTCGGCCCCTGTCGCGGCTTGCAACGCCAGGCCCCGGTGGTGGAAGCCTGGATCGATCAGCGCGTGCGCGACGGCGTGGCCTTCGCCATCCTGGGGGACTTCAACCGACACCTGGATCAGGACGAACGCCGCTCGGCCGGACCCGATGAGGCCGCCCCGCTGAACCTGCTGCCCGCCTGGAGCGACGACCAGCCGCGGGGCGCCGTGCTGCACCGTGCCACCGCCGGTGAGCGCTATCTGCCCTGCGATGCCGACGACCGCCACAGCCGCTACATCGACGACATCCTGCTCAGTGAGGGCCTGAAGGCCCGCCATGAGAACAGGCGCGCCACCTTGCGGTTGACGCGCCTGCCGTATGACCCTCAGGACCGCGGTCGGCAACTCTCCGACCACTGCCCCTTGATCTGGTCAGCCGAATGAAGCTGACCTGAAAGCCTGATCAGGCCTTGCCTTGCGTGGCCACCGCGGCGGCTGCCTTGGCTGCGGCTTCGGCATCGCCCAGGTAGTAGCGCTTGATGGGCTTGAGGTCGGCGTCCAGCTCGTACACCAGGGGGATGCCGTTGGGGATGTTCAGGCCCACGATGTCGTCATCGCTGATGTTGTCCAGGTACTTGACCAGGGCGCGGATGGAGTTGCCGTGCGCGGCGATCACGACGCGCTTGCCCGCCTTGATGGTGGGCGCAATCTCTTCGTTCCAGTACGGCAGCACGCGGGCCACGGTGTCTTTCAGGCACTCGGTCAGCGGGACTTGATCGACCGGCAGGCCGGCGTAGCGCAGGTCCTGGCGCTGGCCCATCGGATCGTTGGCGTCCAGGGCGGGCGGCGGGGTGTCATAGCTGCGGCGCCACACCAGCACCTGCTCGTCGCCGTGCTTCTTGGCGTTCTCGGCCTTGTTCAGGCCCTGCAGGCCACCGTAGTGGCGCTCGTTGAGGCGCCAGCTCTTGACCACCGGCAACCAGATG
>JAGNPA010000041.1 GCA_017989885.1 Aquabacterium sp. | reverse complement strand
ATGTCGACCTGCGGGCGCTGGGAGGCGGCACGCTGCGCCAGCATGGCCGGCAGGCGATGCAGGGTCTGCGGGCCGAAGACCACGTCCACATAGGGTGCGCGCGCGATGATGGCCGCGCCTTCCTGGCTGGCCACGCAGCCGCCCACGCCGATCATCACGCCCTTGTCCTTGAGGTGCTTGACGCGGCCCAGGTCGGAGAACACCTTCTCCTGCGCCTTCTCGCGGATCGAGCAGGTGTTGAACAGGATCAGATCGGCTTCTTCGGGGTCGTTGGTGGGCGTGTAGCCTTGGGCAGCGTTCATGACGTCGGACATCTTGTCCGAGTCATATTCGTTCATCTGGCAGCCATAGGTCTTGATGTAGACCTTCTTGGTCTCGGGCGCGGTGCTCATGGGTCGGGAGGGGATCAGGGCTTGATCCAGGTGAAATTGATCGGGTCGTAGGTCCAGGTGGCGGCTTCCTTGGGCGTGGTCGGCCAGCGCTGGGCCAGCTCCTCAGGACGCAGGATCCACACGTTGAACAACAGCCCGTAGGGGTCGACCGTGTAGTTGACCTTGAGCTTTTGCCCGGCCAGGGCGCCGGACAGCAGCACCATGCCCTGGGGGTCGCGGATGCGTGCCCCGGGCGCCAGGCGCATGGGCTGGCCATTGAGCAGGACTTCAGGCGGCTGGCCGAAGGCCACTTCGCCGCGCAGGGAGTTCACGGGCAGGGTGCGCGTGACCTGGGCGCAGGCCAGGGCCGGGACAGCCAAGGCCGCAGCGGCCAGAACCATCGAGAGACAGCGGGGCATGGTGTAGATCCAGGGGCTGTTGATCAAGCGGGAATTTTACCCGGTGCAGCCTTGCCTGTGTGGGGGCTTTTCCCGCCCCGCCGTCAGAGGGGATCAGGGCGAGGCGTTCAGCTCCGCCAGGCGCTGGGGGGTGCCCACGTCCACCCAGGGGCCGTTATAAAGACAACCGCTCAGCCGATGGGCATCGATGGCGCGCTCCAGGCAGGGCCGCAAGGCCGCCTTCTCGCCGGGCTGGATGCCCGCCACCATGGCTGGCCGGTACAGCCCGATGGTGGAGTAGGTGTAGGCCGGCGTGCCCGCGCTCGCCTGATCCTTGCGCTGCACGCGGCCCTCCAGCGTGAGGGCAAAGTCACCCTGCGGCACGTGGGCCGGGTTGGGCACCAGCCACATCTGGCCCCAATCCTCGCCCGCGACGAAGGCCTGGGCGGCGCTCGCCTCAAAACGGAAGCCCGGCACGAACACATCGCCGGCCAGCACCCAGAAGGCGTCACCCAGCAAGGGCAGGGCCTGGGCCATGCCGCCAGCGGTCTCCAGCGCGCCGCCGTGGTCCCGGCCCTCCATCGAGTAGGTGATGCGCAGCCCCCAGCGTGCGCCATCGCCCAGCACGGCGGGGAACTGGTCTTCCAGGTGGGCCGTGTTGATCACCACCTCTCGCACGCCGTCGCGTGCCAGCGCCTCCAGGTGCCATTCGATCAGTGGCTTGCCCTTCACGCACAGCAGCGGCTTGGGGGTGGTGTCGGTGAGCGGGCGCATGCGTTCGCCGCGACCGGCGGCCAGGATGAGGGCGGGCAGGTTGCGCATGGCGTCACTCGGCGACGTGGGCAAAGGCCACCACGTGGCTCAGGTCCAGGCGAATGCCAATCGCTTCACCGATGGCGTGGTCGTGGTGGGACGGGATGGCCGAAAGCACCTCGGTGCCATCGCTCAGGGCCAGGGTGTACAAAAACTCCGCACCCTTGAAGGCCTTGTGCAGCACCCGCGCTTTCACCGGGCTGGCGTCGTCATGCACGACGTCGTCCGGTCGCATCAGCACGTCCACCCGGGTGCCGGGGGCATGGGTCATCACGTCGTCGGTGGCGAACACCGTCTGGTCGCCGGTGCTCTGGCCCACGTCCAGACGCAGGTGGTGCTCGTCCACCACCACGGCGGGCACGAACGCTCCCTGTCCCACAAAGTTGGCGACCCGGCGGTTGGCGGGCTGGTGATACAGGCCGTAGGCCGTGTCCCATTGCTGCAGGTGGCCATCGGCCATCACGCCGATGACATCGGCCATCGCAAAGGCCTCGTGCTGGTCGTGGGTGACGAGCACGGCCGTGGTGTTCGTGGCCTTGAGGATGTCGCGCACCTCGCCCGCCAGGCGCTCGCGCAGCGCCACGTCCAGGTTGGAGAAGGGCTCGTCGAGCAGGAGGATGCTGGGCTGCGGCGCCAGCGCGCGTGCCAGGGCGACGCGCTGCTGCTGGCCGCCGGACAGCTCGTGCGGGAAGCGCTGCGCGGCATGGGCCAGACCCACGGTGTCGAGCATCTCGGCGACGCGCTGGTCGGCCCCGGCACGGCCCCGCAGGCCGAACCCGACGTTCTGCGCCACGGTCAGGTGCGGGAACAGCGCGTAGTCCTGAAACACCATGCCGATGCGGCGCTTCTCGGGCGGGGTGATCTGGCCCGGCGCACTGAGCACCTGCCCGGCCAGCCGGATGGCGCCGTCGCTGATCGGCTCGAAGCCGGCGATCGCGCGCAGCGCCGTGGTCTTGCCGCAGCCCGACGGACCCAGCAGGCAGGCGATGCCACCCTGGGGCAGGGCGAAGCTCAGGTGTTCCAGGATGGTGCGTTTGCCATAGCGCAGGGCGATGTCATCGACGACCAACCAGGCGGTGCTGGGGTCGGTGACCGGGGGCAGAACAGTGGGGGCCGAGACGGGCATGAGGCAAACAGATTCGGAAACAGGCGATGAAACGATGATAATTCTCAATTCACCATGAAGCTGGCTGTCCCCTCTCATTCTCCCTCGTCCGTGTCCTCGGTCCGCCCTTTCTCTGAGCGCTGGCGGGCCGGGTGGCTCACCGCCTGGGCATTGCTCGTCGGGGCCCTGGTGGCCTTGCCGGTGCTCGCTGTCATCAGCCATGTGCTCAGCACGGGCACCAGCGACACCTGGGCGCACCTCTCCTCTACGGTGCTGCCCGACTACCTCTGGTCCACCCTGTGGCTGTGCCTGGGGGTGGGGCTGGGCACCGCCAGCATGGGCGTCGGGGCGGCCTGGCTGGTCACGCGCTACAACTTTCCGCTGCGCGGCATGCTCGAGTGGGCCCTGGTCTTGCCGCTGGCTGTGCCCGGTTATGTGATGGCCTACACCTACACCGACCTGCTGCAATTCGTCGGGCCAGTGCAGACCGCGCTGCGCGACACCTTCGACTGGACACGCGCCGACTACTGGTTCCCCGACGTGCGCTCGCTGGGTGGCGCGGTGATCCTGTTCTCGCTGGTGCTCTATCCCTATGTGTACATGCTGGCGCGCACCGCCTTTCTGGAGCGGGCTGGCGGCATGCTCGAAGTCGGGCGTTCGCTGGGCCTGGGGCCCTGGGCCAGCTTCTGGCGCGTGTCCCTGCCGCTGGCGCGTCCGGCCATTGCTGCGGGCGTCTCGCTGGCGCTGATGGAGACGCTGGCCGATTTCGGCGCGGTGTCCTATTTTGGCGTGCAGACCTTCACCACCGGCATCTACCGCGCCTGGTTCTCGCTCGGCGACCGGGTGGCGGCCGCGCAACTGGCCACGGCTTTGCTGGGTTTCGTCATCCTGGTGCTGGCCTTCGAGCGCCTGTCACGTGGCCGTGCCCGTTTCAATGACACCACCCTGCGCCGGGCGCGCTTTCAGGCCCGGCGACTGCGGGGTGCCCGGGCGGCACTGGCGGTCATCGCCTGCCTGATCCCGCTGGTGACCGGCTTCCTGTTGCCGGCCGGCATCCTGCTGGAGATGGCGATCACCGAAGGTGACGCGCAGTTCGGCGCGCGCTTTATCGAGTTGGCCACCAACAGCGTCACCGTGTCCGGTCTTACCGCCCTGATCGCCGTGAGCCTGGCTTTGTTGCTGGGCTACGCGGCCCGCCTGCGTGCCCGCTCCTGGCTGGTCCGCAGCGTGCACCGCCTGGGTGGGCTGGGCTACGCCTTGCCGGGCACCGTCATCGCCGTCGGCGTGCTCATCCCGGTGTCCCGTATCGACAACGCGCTCACCAACTGGTTGATTGCCCACTTTGACTGGCAGTCCGGGCTGGTGCTCACGGGCGGCATTGCCGGCCTGGTCTACGCCTGTGTGGTGCGTTTCCTGACGCCGGCCGTGCAGTCGGTGGACGCGGGTCTGCTCAAGATCACGCCCAGCATGGACAACGCGGCGCGCAGCCTGGGTCTGAGCCCGGCCGCGACCTTGCGCCGCGTGCACTTTCCGCTTTTGCGTGGCAGCCTGCTGACCGCCACCTTGCTGGTGTTCATTGATGTGATGAAGGAGCTGCCCGCCACCTTGGTGATGCGCCCCTTCAACTTCGACACCCTGGCCACGCAGGCCTACACGCTCGCCTCCGACGAACGTCTGGCCGAGGCGTCCACCTCAGCCCTGGCCATCGTGGTGGTGGGGCTGCTGCCCCTGATCGTGCTCAGTCGCGAGATCGCCAAAGCCCGTCAGGGCTCGTCGACCTCGAACTGACGCTTCAACGCCAGCCTGCGCGATCGAACGCCTTTTGGGCCTTGGCCGCATTGCGCGCCAGATCGCCCACGGGCATCGTGTCAGGCTTGAACGTCCCCAAGGCCTTCAAAGCCGGGTTGTCGATCTTGACCGAGCTCACGGCCGGCCATTCGTTGTTCCCATCGGCGAAGTAGGCCTGGGCCTTGTCGCTGCTCAGGTACTCCATGAACTTGACGGCGGCGGCACGGTTCGGGGCGGTCTTGATCACACCGGCGCCCGAGATGTTGA
Organism: Aquabacterium sp.; assembly: GCA_017989885.1. Lineage (GTDB taxonomy): Bacteria > Pseudomonadota > Gammaproteobacteria > Burkholderiales > Burkholderiaceae_C > Aquabacterium. Next base: position 4,956 of record JAGNPA010000041.1, on the reverse strand, counting down.
TGTGCGTGCCCCAGGTCTTCTGGTTCGGCCACACCACGCCCAGCGACTCGATCACCTTGCGGTCCTCCGGCTTGGCCGAACGCATCAGGCGAGCCAGGTAGTAGCTGTTGGAGATCGTCACACCGCATTCACCTGCGGCCACGGCCTTGAGCTGGTCGGTGTCGCCGCCCTTGGGCGCGCGCGCAAAGTTGACCACCAGACCGCGCGCCCAGTTCTCGGTCTTGGCCTCGCCCTCGTGCGCGATCATGGCCGCGCCCAGCGACAGGTTGTAGGGGTGAGAGCCCGAGCGCACACACACCTGGTCTTTCAGGCGCGGGTTGGCCAGGTCGTCATAGGTCTGCACCCACTCGGCCTTCACCGCACGCTTGTTGTAGACGATGACGCGGGCGCGCGTCGAGAACGCGACCCAGGTGGGTGTGCGCAGGTGGTCGGGGATGCGGGCGTCCAGCACCTTGGAGGACACCGGCTGGAACAGGCCCAGGCTGTCGGCGATCTCCAGGCGGGCCGCGTCCACCGTGATCAGGATGTCGGCCGGCGAGTTGGCGCCTTCGTTCTTGATGCGCTCGAGCAGCTCGTCTTCCTTGCCATCGAGGCGGTTGACCTGGATGCCGGTCTGTTTGGTGAAGTCCTTGTACAGCGCCTCGTCCGTCTGGTAGTGACGGGCCGAGTAGATGTTGAGCACCGCATCGGCGGCGTGGGCAGCGCCCTGGCAGGCCAGTGCAATCAGGGTGAGGGCAGCAACGCGAGAGGTCAGATGAGCCATGTGACAGCTTCCTTGAGGTTGGACGGCGAGAGGGCCAGAAGACCCACTGGACATGTCGTTGAAGATAACAGGAATCATTCGTATTGTCATGATCAAGGTCATGATCTGTGTGCCCCAATATGGTGTGATTTCTTGACGGCCGCGCTCGCCCGTTGCCCTCATTTGCACCATGGTGGGGTTGAATATGTAAAAATGTTCGACCCGCCTTCCACATCGGCACCTGATCGGTGCGCACATCATGAAAATTCAGTCGCTGGACAGCTTTCTGAGCCAGGTTGCCGCCCGCAACCCCGGCCAACCCGAATTCCTCCAAGCCGTCACCGAGGTGATGGACAGCCTGTGGCCCTTCATCGAGCAGAACCCCAAGTACGCCGAGCAGAGCCTGCTGGAGCGACTGGTCGAGCCCGAACGCATCATCATGTTCCGCGTGTCCTGGGTCGATGACCGTGGTCAGGTGCAGGTCAATCGCGGCTATCGCATCCAGCACAGCCTGTCCATTGGCCCGTACAAGGGCGGCATCCGCTTCCACCCCTCGGTCAACCTGTCGATTCTGAAGTTCCTGGCTTTTGAGCAGACCTTCAAGAACGCCTTGACCACGCTGCCCATGGGCGGTGGCAAGGGCGGCTCCGACTTCGACCCCAAGGGCAAGAGCCAGGGCGAAATCATGCGCTTCTGCCAGGCCTTCGTCAGTGAGCTGTTCCGTCACGTGGGTGCCGACACCGACGTGCCGGCCGGTGACATCGGCGTCGGTGGCCGCGAAGTCGGCTACATGGCCGGCATGTACAAAAAGCTCAGCAACCGAGCCGACTGCGTTTTCACCGGCAAGGGCCTGAGCTTCGGTGGTTCGCTGATCCGTCCGGAAGCCACCGGCTACGGCACGGTCTACTTCGCCGAAGAAATGCTCAAGCTCAAGGGCCGCAACTTCGAAGGCATGCGCGTGAGCGTCTCTGGCTCCGGCAACGTGGCCCAGTACGCGGTCGAGAAGGCCATGGCGCTGGGCGCCAAGGTCGTCACCGTCTCCGACTCCAGTGGCACCGTCCTGGACGAAGCCGGCTTCACCCCCGCCAAGCTCGCCGAGCTGATGGAAGTGAAGAACCACCTGTACGGTCGCGTCGGCGACTACGCCAAGCGCGTGCCGGGCACCGTGTTCCTGGAAGGCGTGCGCCCCTGGTCCATCCCCGTGGATGTGGCCCTGCCTTGCGCCACCCAGAACGAGCTGGACGGCAAGGACGCCGAAACCCTGGTCAAGAACGGTGTCATCTGCGTCGCCGAAGGCGCCAACATGCCTTCCACGCTGGAAGCCGTGCACGTCTTCGAAGGCAACGGCATCCTGTATGCACCGGGCAAAGCCTCGAACGCCGGCGGTGTGGCCACTTCCGGTCTGGAAATGAGCCAGAACGCCATCCGCCTGTCGTGGACCCGTGAAGAAGTCGACGCCCGTCTGCTGGGCATCATGCGCAGCATCCACGAAGTTTGCGTGCGCCACGGCCGCCGTGCCGACGGCACGGTCAGCTACGTCAACGGTGCCAACGTGGGCGGCTTCGTCAAGGTCGCCGACGCCATGCTGGCCCAGGGCGTGATCTGATCGTCACCACGACCAGATCGCCCCTTGCGCTCACCGGATCTGCGGGACCTCTCGCAGATCCGAGGCGCTCAACCTGAACGCCGACACGGTGTTCACCAGATTGCGAGCCTGATTGCTCAGGCTCTCGGCGGCGGCGGCACTCTCTTCAACCAGTGCCGCGTTCTGCTGCGTGGCGGCATCCATCTGACTGACCGCCTGCCCGACCAGGGATACGCCCTCGCTTTGCTCCACGCTGGCCTGGCTGATCTCGCTCACGATGTCGCGCACATGGCTGATCGCCTGCACCACCTCGTGCATCGTGCTGCCCGCCTGGTCCACCTGACGCGAACCGGCCTCGACGCGTTCCACACTGGCCGCGATCAGGCTGCGGATCTCACGGGCCGCTTCGGCCGAGCGTTGCGCCAGCGAGCGCACCTCGCCGGCCACCACGGCAAAACCCCGACCCTGTTCACCCGCCCGCGCCGCTTCCACGGCCGCATTCAGGGCGAGGATGTTCGTCTGGAACGCAATGCCATCGATCACGCCGATGATGTCGGCGATGCGCCGCGAGCTGTCGTTGATGCCCTTCATGGTGTCCACCACCTCGGCCACCACGACGCCGCCTCGGGTGGCCACTTCTGACGCACCCTGGGCCAACTGATTGGCCTGGCGGGCGTTGTCGGCGTTCTGGCGCACGGTCACACCCAGCTCTTCGGTCGAGCTGGCGGTTTGTTGCAGATTGCCTGCTGTCTGCTCGGTGCGCTGACTCAGGTCCGCGTTGCCTGCTGCCACCTGCGAAGACGCCACCTGGATGCTGTCGGCCGACTCCAGCACCTCCGAGATCACGCGGATCAGGTTGGCGCGCATCAACTCCATGTGATTGAGCAGCTGCGCGATTTCGTCGCGACCATCTGTATAGGAACTCTGGGTCAGGTCACCCGACGCAATCGCCTTGGTGCTCTCATCCGCGCGCGCAAAGCCTTGGCGCATGCGCCGCAACACATACAGCGCCAGAAGGCTGGCCGGCAGACCCAGTCCGATCGCCATGGCCACAAACGCTGCTGTGGCGAACTGGTGGCGCTCATCGGCGGCCTGGGCCGACTCGCTGGCCGCTGTCTGCTGGTACGCGTTCAGATCGTTCAGCGCTTTCAGCATCGCCTCGCCTTCGGTGCGGCCGGCAGCCAGATACTTGGCCATCACCTCGGGCGCAAAGCTGCCTTGCTGCACGGCCTGCAGGGCCGCATCGGTTTGGATGCGCCATGCCTGGCGGGCGGCATCCACCTGCTGGATCAAGGTCCGCTCGGCCTCATCTGGCTGGCCTTCACGCACGGCCGTCCACAGGCGCTCAATCTCCGTGCGCCGCTTGGCGAAGTTGTCCAGGTGAACCGTGGTGGCGTGGTCGTGAACACCCGCCAGTTGGCCGGAGGGGTCGTGCTGGAACATCAGCAGCACTTCCATGCGGTTGCGCGTGGCCTGATCGGCCATCTGTGCCAGTTGATCGGCCTTGCGCATGCGATTGCCGTGCACCTCGTGCAAGCTGTTGGCCGCGCTGCCCAGACCCAGCCATGCCAGCAGCGCCAGGGCGCCAAAGGAAACCCAGAAGGCGACGATGATGCCGCCGAAGTACTGAACGATTTTGATGTTCTTGAGCATGTGCAGCCAGTGATCTGCTTGCCAGGGGCAAGACATGAAACAAATGTTACATGCTATCGGTCTGCCGACCCGGCACGCAATAGACGCCAGAAACCTTGCTGCACATCAAGACTGGTTCGTGCTTTGTTGGCGCGCCAGTCGCGCTGGCGCCACAAAGCAAAAAGCCACCGCGAGGGTGGCTTTGTTGTCCAAGTTGTTCACACGCTTGGATGAATTCTGGTGGCGCTTCAGGGATTCGAACCCCGGACCTGCGGATTATGATTCCGTCGCTCTAACCGGCTGAGCTAAAGCGCCATCAAGACCTAAAGTATATGCCGACTTTTTGGCTGCGCGCAAGGCTTGTCGCAAAAAATCTTCGTCCCATCGGGCGCCCTTGAAAAACGAGGGCCCGCCGCCATCTCTGGGCCCATCCGTTACAGCAATCCCTGCCACTCATTTTGTCTGCATCAGAACAAGCCATGACCAAGCAAACCCATTCCTTCCAGGCCGAAGTCAAGCAGTTGCTGCACCTGGTCACGCACGCGCTGTACTCCAACAAGGAAATCTTCCTGCGCGAGCTGATCTCCAACGCGTCCGACGCGTGCGACAAGCTGCGCTTCGAGGCCCTCGATCACAGCGCCCTGTATGAAGACGCGCCCAACCTCGACGTGCGCGTGCTGGTCGACAAGGCCAACCGCACCATCACCATCCGCGACAACGGCATCGGCATGAGCGCGCAAGAGGCGATCGACCACCTCGGCACCATCGCCAAGAGCGGCACCAAGGACTTCATGGGCCGTCTCTCCGGCGACCAGAAGAAAGACGCCCAGCTCATTGGCCAGTTCGGCGTGGGCTTTTACAGCGGCTACATCGTCGCCGACCGCATCACCGTCGAATCGCGCCGCGCTGGCCTGAAGGCCGAAGAGGGCGTGCGCTGGAGCAGCGAAGGCACTGGCGATTTCGAAGTCGACGCCATCACCAAACCCACCCGCGGCAC
>JAGNPA010000319.1 GCA_017989885.1 Aquabacterium sp. | reverse complement strand
GGCATGCAGGCGGTCGATGCCGGCCGAGAAACGACTCAGGCCTTCGAAGTGTTCGACGATGACTGTCAGGGCGCTGAGGATGGCGGTGAAGGCGCCGGTGGCCTGGATGGCGCGCCCCACTTCCAGCTCACCCGAGAGCACCTGGCCGGAGATGATCACGACCGGCAGGACGATGGTGAGGAAGCTGTGCGCGTACTGGAAGGTGTTGAGGCGCAGCTGCCAGGACAGCACCTGACGGTAGTTGGCGAACAGCGCGCCGAACACCCGCATCAGGGCCGACATCTCGCGCTCCTCGCCGTTGTGGAAGGCGATGGGCTCGGCATGTTCACGCACCCGCACGAGGTTGAAGCGGAAGTCGGCCTCGCGCTGCAGTTGCGTGAAGTTCAGGCCGATCAGCTTGCGCCCGAACACCGTGGCCGTGAACACGGTGGTGACCAGGGCGTAGGCCAGCAGGAAGTACACCAGGCCGGGCGAGATCGTCCACAGCACGCTGGCAAAGGCGACCAGTTGGATCACCGAGGACAGCACGATCATCGAGAAGTACAGGGACTGCTGCGTGAACGAGTTGATGTCTTCGGCGATGCGCTGGTCGGGGTTGTCGATGCCCGCATCGGCATGGAGCCGGTAGTAGGCCCGCCCACTGAAATAACGCGTCAGGAAGTGCTGGGTGAGCCAGCGGCGCCAGCGCAGGCCCAGGATGTCGCGCACGTAGTAGTACAGGCCGTAGATGGGCACGGCCGCCGCGAGGATGGCCGTGTAGCGCCAGATGGAGGCCCAAAAGCGTTCGGCGTCGCCGGCAGCCAGGGCCGAGGTGAACTCGCCGGTTTCGTGGTTGAACAGCACGTTGAAGCCGGTCTGCCCCAGCAGGAGCACGATCAGCAAGCCCAGCATGCCTGTCGCCCGCCAGCGTTCTTCGGACGTGCGCCAGTAAGGGGCCGCGATGTGGGCAAAGCGGCGCCAGAGTTTGGCGTTGAAACCGGGGACGGCAGCGGGGCTCATGGTGGTGAAGGGGTGCAGGTCTGACATGGTACGGCAGCGGGTTTGTCACATGCCCTTGTGGCCCACGGCCTATTTCAGAAGCACCACAATGGTGCCTCCTCTTGCTTGCTTGCCACCATGTCCGCTGCCCTCTTGCGTCGGCTCCAGCACTGGCTGACCGATGGCGCCCCCACTTTGTCCCGACCGGAGCGCCGACGCGCCAGCCTGGGTGCGCTCTTGAGCGTGGCCTTGAGTGCCCTGGTGCTGCCACTGGTCCCTGACGCGCATGCCTGGCTGATGGCCCCGATCGGGGCCAGCGTCGTGATCCTGTTTGCGCTGTCGCACAGCCCGCTGGCGCAGCCCTGGCCCGTGTTCGGCAGCTACGTCGTGGCCACGCTGACGGGTCTGGCCTGTGTGGCCTGGATCCCTCACGCGGGCTGGGCCTCGGCCGTGTCCGTGGGGCTGACGGTGTGGTTGATGGCGCGGCTGCACTGCCTCCACCCGCCGGGCGGGGCCCTGGCCTTGTTGATCGTGCACGAGCACCACGGCCATGCGGTGGACGTGGTTCACACGCTGGAGATGGTGGCCTTGAACGTGGGCCTGCTGTTGCTGGGGGCGGTGATCATCCACCGGCTGCTGTGGCGTCGCCCTTATCCCTACCGCGCTGCGGCCGAAGCCCACCTGCCACGCCACCAGACCCGCGATGCTTCACCGCTGGCGCGCGGCGGGCTCGACCATGCCGACCTGTCGCACGCGGTCAAGCAGCTCGACAGCTTTGTGGACGTGCAGGAAAACGAGCTGATCGAGCTCTACAACCTGGCGGTGTCCCATGCGTTCGAGCGGCATGTGGGCCTGAGCTGTGGGGACATCATGTCGCGCGATGTGGTGACGGTCGAGTTCGCGACCGAGCTGGAAGAGGCCTGGCAGATGCTGCGTCGGCACAAGGTCAAGGCCCTGCCGGTGGTGGACAAGTTCCAGCGCCTGATTGGCATCCTGACCGTGGCCGACTTTTTGCGCCAGATGGACGACACGCGCACCGCCGGCCTGGCGGCCAGCCTGCAAGGTCTGCTGCGGCGCACGCCCGGCCCGAACTCGGACAAGGCCGAGGTGGTGGGGCAGATCATGAGCGCGAAGGTCATCACCGCCACGCCAGACACGCCGGTGGCCACCCTGGTGCAGCAACTCAGTGACCAGGGCCTGCACCGGGTGCCCATCATCGACGCGCGCCGGCAGGTGCTGGGCATGGTGACGCAGTCCGACCTGATTGCGGCGCTGTACAAGCACATTGCCTTGTCAGCAGGCGGACCGGGGACGACGGCCACACGGACCGTCCCGCCGCACGTCGGATAGCTGGGGCCTGGGCGGTCAGGGGGGCGTGGATGACCCATCCGGGCGTCGCGGCGGCTCATCGGGCTGCGTCAGCTGGTCCTGATAGCGACTGAGGATCGCGCTCAAGCGGGCATCGTTGGCGCTGAAGGCCCGGCAGTGTCGGCAGATGAGGCGATGCTGAGCGGCCCCAAAGCGCTCGGGCCACTCGGCCTCGGCCAATTGGCCCGACGTCAGTTTGAAGATGTACTCCTTGCAGCGCATCATGGCGTCACTCCCTCGAACCAGTTCTGATGCAGGCACAGCTGAATCTGCTTGCGTGCGCGGCTCATGCACTGCCAGTAGTCGGCCTTGCTCAGGCCCAGCGTGTCGCACACCTCGTCGGCATCGCACTCCAGGAACTCTTTCATGCTGAACACCCGGGCGGTCTTGGGCGGCAGCTTTTGCACGCAGATGTCCACCACGGCAAAAAACTGATCGGTGTGCAGCTGGTCTTCCGGCGTGCGCCAGACCGAGGGGGCCACGCCGTCGACCCAGTGACCGCGCGCGTTGAAGAGCACGTTGTCCAGGTCATCGGCAAACGCCTCGCTGTAACCGACCTCGGGGCGGTACTTGCCACGCAGGCGGTCGGTGATCTTGTGCTTGAGGATGCCGAAGAGGTAGCGCTTCAGATCGGTCTGCGCCAGGGTGGCCGGGTCGGTGCCCAGGATGGCGGCCAGGGCGTCCTGCACGGCGTCTTCGGCCTCTTCTCGGGGCTGGATGTGCAGCAGGGCGAAGCGCAGCATCGGGCCGCGCCACTCGCGGGCCCATTGCGCCACAGACGGAGAGAGGTTCATGCGGGTCGGGGGTGGGGTCGCCGTGCCCGGCCACGCCAGGCATCCAGCGCGTATTGTCCGCCGCCTTGCGTGCAGATGGTCAG